>VBCP01000201.1 GCA_005888925.1 Betaproteobacteria bacterium
TAGCGCAAAAAGCCTACGCCCCGACCCCCTCAGTGTCCAGCGAGGATTTCCCCTAGGTGGCGCTGTTTGGCAATGTATTGCTTGGTGCCGGAAGAGAGACTCGAACTCTCATGGTGTTGCCACCGGCGGATTTTGAGTCCGCTGCGTCTACCGGTTCCGCCATTCCGGCCGGGATGAAGGCTCGAAATTATAATTGCCGCGGATGCTCGTCTCAGAGTTCGACTATGCGTTGCCGGCCGAGCTCATCGCCCAGCACCCTGCCCCCGAACGCAGCGCGAGCCGCCTGCTGCATGTCGATGCGCGCGGCGCGCTGCACGACCGGCGCTTCGCGGACCTGCCCAGCCTGGTCGACGAGCGCGACACCGTAGTGCTGAACGACACGCGCGTCGTCAAAGCGCGTCTTTTCGGGCGCAAGCCGAGCGGCGGGCAGGTCGAGCTCTTCGTCGAGCGCGCGCTCGGCGATCGCCAGGCGCTCGCGCTGATGCGCGCCGGCCACGCGCCGAAGGCGGGCACCGAGGTGCTGATCGGCGACGCGCGAGCCACCGTCGAAGGCCGAGAGGGCGAGCTCTATCGCGTGCGGTTCTCGGACGACATCGAGCGGGTGCTCGAGCGCCATGGCACCGTGCCTTTGCCTCCCTATATCACCCACGCACCGGATGCCGCTGACGCGGAGCGCTACCAGACCGTGTACGCCGCGCAACCGGGCGCCGTAGCGGCGCCCACCGCAGGCCTGCACTTCGATGCTGCCATGCTCGAACGCCTGCGGCTGCGCGGTGCGCGCCTCGCCAAGCTAACCTTACATGTGGGCTTCAACGTTCCAAAATCCACAATGGAAGCGACCCGAGGGCGGCGCGTGCTCGCCGTGGGAACGACGACGCTGCGAGCGCTGGAGAGCGCTGCGGCGAGCGGCGCGAGCTCGGGGGAGACGGACTTGTTCATCTACCCCGGCTACGAATTCCAGGTGGTGGATCGACTGCTGACCAATTTCCATCTGCCCAAATCGACGCTGCTGATGCTGGTGTGCGCGTTCGGCGGCCGCGGCAACATGCTGCGCGCCTACCGGCACGCGGTCGAGCAGCGTTATCGCTTCTTTTCCTACGGCGATGCGATGCTGATCGAAAGATGAAGTTCGCCGTCACGCACAGGGAAGGTGCCGCGCGCCGCGGGGTGCTCGAGCTCGCGCATGGACGCGTCGACACGCCGGCGTTCATGCCGGTCGGCACTTACGGCACGGTAAAGGCGATGTCGCCGCAGGAGCTGCGCGCCATCGGCGCGCAGCTCCTGCTCGGCAACACCTTTCACCTGTGGCTGCGCCCGGGGCTCGAGGTCATCGGAAGGCACGGCGGCCTGCACCGCTTCATGGGCTGGGACGGCCCGATCCTGACGGACTCGGGCGGCTTCCAGGTCTTCAGCCTCGGCGCGCTGCGCAAGATCACCGAGCAAGGCGTGCACTTCGCCTCGCCGATCAACGGCGATCGGCTGTTCCTCACGCCCGAGGAGTCGATGCGCATCCAGCAGGTGCTCAACTCCGACATCGCCATGGTATTCGACGAATGCACGCCTTATCCTGCGACCGAGGCCGAGGCCGCGCAGTCGATGCAGCTCTCGATGCGCTGGGCGGCGCGCTGCAGATCGGCCTTTCAATCCTCGAATGCCCTGTTTGGCATCGTGCAGGGCGGCGTGTATCCGAGGCTGCGCGAGGAATCGGTGCAACACCTCAGCGCCATCGGCTTCGACGGCTACGCCATCGGCGGACTCGCCGTTGGCGAGCCGAAGGGGGACCGCCGGCGGATTCTCGCGAGCACGCGCCTGCCCGACGACCGGCCGCGCTACCTCATGGGGATGGGCACGCCGGAAGATCTGATCGAAGCGGTCGCGGCGGGCATCGATCTCTTCGACTGCGTGCTGCCCACGCGCAACGCCAGGAACGGCTGGCTCTTCACGCGCTACGGCGATCTCAAGATCCGCAACGCGCGCCATCGCGACGACACCGCCCCGCTCGATGAGCGCTGCGCCTGCACTACCTGCCGGAATTTCACGAGAGCCTATCTCCACCACCTGCAGAAAGCGAACGAGATCCTCGGCGCGCGCCTGAACACGCTGCACAACCTGCACTACTACCAGGAGCTGATGCAGACGCTGCGCGCAGCGATCGAGGCGGGCACGCTCGCGGCGAGCGCCGCGCGGCTGCTCGCAGAGCGGAAACGCTATAATTCCGCGCTTTCCCCCGAGCCATCCGAAGAGGATCCGCAGTGATCATCTCTCCTGCCTACGCACAGGCCATCGGCGGCGGCGACCCTGGATTCATCGGCTTCCTGCCGATCATCCTGATGTTCGTGCTGCTCTACTTCCTGATGATCCGTCCGCAGATGAAGCGCGCCAAGGAGCAGAAGGCGATGGTCGAGGCGCTGCAGAAAGGCGACGAGGTGGTCACGGCGGGCGGCGTCGTCGGCAAGATCACCAAGCTCGGCGAGCTGTACGTGACGATCGAGATCGCGCCGAATACGGAGGTCGTGCTGCAGCGCTCGGCGGTCCAGGTGCCGCTGCCCAAGGGGACTTTAAAGACCCTGCAGTGAACCGCTTCCCCACTTGGAAGTACGCGCTCATCGGCCTGGTGATCGCGGCGGCGTTCCTCTACACGCTGCCGAACTTCTTCGGCGAGTCGCCGGCGGTGCAGGTGTCCAGCGCCAAGTCGACCGTCAAAGTCGACTTCGGCCTGCTCGGCCGCGTCGAGCAGGCGCTGCAGGCGGCGAATGTCGCGTATACCGGCACCGTGGTGGACGTGATCGGCGTGCGCGTGCGCTTCGCCGACACCGATACGCAGCTTCGCGCCAAGGACGTCATCGATCGCGCGCTCAATCCGGATCCGAACGACCGCAGCTATTCCGTGGCCTTGAACCTGCTCTCCGCATCGCCGAACTGGCTCACGGCGATCCATGCGCTACCGATGTACCTCGGCCTCGACCTGCGCGGCGGCGTGCATTTCCTGTTGCAGGTGGATACCGCCGCCGCCATCACCAAGCGCGTGGAGAACCTCGCCGGCGACCTGCGCGGCCAGTTGCGCGAGAAGAACATCCGGCACGGCGGCGTGTCGCGCGAAGGCCAGGCGATCCGCATCCGCTTCCGCGATGCGGGCACCCGCGACCAGGCGCGTGCCCACATCCTGAACAACGTTCCCGACCTCGCGCTGACCGAGCGCGACGACGGCCAGGGCCTGCTGCTGGTCGCCAGCGTCAAGCCCGATTTCGCGAAGCGCGTCCAGGAAACGGCGCTGCAGCAGAACATCCTCACCCTGCATAAACGGGTGAACGAACTCGGCGTCGCGGAGCCCGTGATCCAGCAGCAGGGCGCGGACCGCATCGTGGTGCAGCTGCCGGGCGTGCAGGACACCGCGCGCGCGAAAGAGATCCTCGGGCGCACCGCCACGCTCGAGGTGCGCCTGGTGGACGAGGAAGCGATGCGCTCGGCCTCGACCTTCGGCGTCGACGTGTTTCCCGAGCGCCGGCGCGACGGCAGCGTCGGCCAGGTGCCGGTGAAGAAGCAGGTCTACGTCACCGGGGACCAGTTCATCGGCGCGCAGGCCACCTTCGACCAGGACCAGCGGCCGGCGGTGGCGGTCGAGCTCGACGATGCCGCCGGCCGCACGATGCGCCAAGTGACGCGCGAGAACGTCAAGCACCTGATGGCCATCATCCTATTCGAGAAGGGCAAGGGCGAGGCGATCTCGGTCGCCACCATCCAGAGCGAATTCGGCAGCCGCTTCCAGATCACCGGCGCCTTCACGCCGAACGAGACGCGCGACCTCTCGCTGCTGATCCGCGCCGGCTCGCTCGCCGCGCCGATGGAGATCATCGAGGAGCGCACCGTCGGCCCGAGCCTCGGCCGCGACAACATCAGCAAGGGCTTCCACGCGACCTCGTGGGGCTTCACCGCGATCGTGATCTTCATGTCGATCTACTACGTCGTCTTCGGGCTGATCTCCTCGCTCGCCCTCGCCGTGAACCTCTTGCTGCTCATCGCGCTGCTTTCGCTGCTGCAGGCGACCCTCACGCTCCCGGGCATCGCCGCCATTGCCCTGACGCTCGGCATGGCGATCGACGCCAACGTGCTCATCAACGAGCGCATCCGGGAAGAACTGCGCGGCGGCGCCACGCCGCAGGCGGCGATCGCCGCGGGCTACGAGCGCGCCTGGGGCACGATCCTCGACTCGAACGTCACCACTTTCATCGTCGGCTTGTCGCTTCTCATGGTTCCCGGAGCCGTGCGCGGATTTGCCGTGGTCCATTGCCTTGGGATCCTGACCTCGATGTTCTCGGCGGTGCTGGTCTCGCGCGCGATCGTCAACCTGACCTACGGCCATCGCCGCCGCGTGCACCGGCTGCACATCGGCGACACGGCCTGGAAATAGCGTAGATGGAATTCTTCAAGATCCGCCGCACCATCCCATTCATGCGCCATGCGTTGATCTTCAACGTCATATCGCTGATCACGTTCATTGCGGCGGTGTTCTTCATCGCGCACCGCGGCCTCAACTTGTCGATCGAATTCACAGGCGGCACTCTGATTGAAGTCGGCTACAAGGAATCGGCCGACGTCGATGCCGTGCGCCGCGCCCTCGAGCAGGCGGGCTACAAGGCCGAGGCGCAGAACTTCGGCTCCTCGCGCGAGGTGCTGATCCGCATGCACCTCGAGAAGAACCAGTCGACCGCGGATCTTTCGCAGAAGGTGATGGGCGTGCTGAAGGCCCAGGACGCCTCAGCCGAGCTGCGCCGTGTGGAGTTCGTAGGCCCGCAGGTCGGCCGCGAGCTCGTCGAGCTTGGCCTCGTTGCGCTGCTCGTCACCGGAGTCGGCGTCGTGCTCTATCTGTGGTTCCGTTTCGAATGGCGCTTCGGCTTCGCCGGCATCATCGCCAACCTGCACGACGTGGTGATCATCCTCGGCTTCTTCGCCTTCTTCCAGTGGGAGTTCTCGCTGCCGGTGCTCGCGGCGGTGCTCGCCGTGCTCGGCTATTCGGTGAACGAATCGGTCGTGGTGTTCGACCGGGTGCGCGAGAACTTCCGCAAGATGCGCAAGG
>VBCP01000205.1 GCA_005888925.1 Betaproteobacteria bacterium
GTGGGGAAAGATCAGCCAGCGTAGCCACCCGGGTCCGAGGTTGGTGCGCGCGGCCGTGAGCGGCGACGAAAAATCCGTGGTGGCGCCGTGCTCGGCGATGGCGCGCAGCCGCAGGATCGCCTGCACCACGGTCACGAGTGGCAGCACCCACAACACCAGGTACTGCAGCAGGTAGCCGCTCGCGGCGAATGCTCCGAGTGCCACCAAGTGGAACGCGATGACGAAGTTGCGATCAGTGCGCGCTTCGGCGCGCAGCTTCGCTGAGGTGTCGTCGAGCGGGCGCACGGCGACGTTGGTCGTCGTGTTCAGCGCCGGCGCGCCACCCAGGAAGTAGGCGTAGGTCTTCCACGCCGTCAGGCCCGACAGGTCCTTCGCCAGCTTCCTGATGAGGTACATCCGGCCGCGCGGATAGCCGCCGTGCAGCGCCGTGTCCGGATCGAGCGCGCCATAGAGGTTGTTGTGATGCAGGCGGTGGATGACGCGGTAGGTGCACATCGACAGGCCCTGCAGCATGGCGCAGAGGCGCCCGACGAAGTCATTCAGCCAGCGCCGCTCGTAGAGCAGGTAGTGCGCCGCATCGTGCGTGATCACGAAGAGCGCATGCTGGCGCGTGCCGATGACGAGCACCGCGGGAACCAGGACCAGCGGACTGGGCCAGTAGGCGAGGGCCAGCGCGATCGCGGCGGCGAGCACCGCGAAGTCCTCGAGCACCGCCGCGCTCGCGCGCCACGCCGAGCGCCGCGTCAGCTCCCGGACGAGCTCCTTCGGCAGCGCGCGGCGGTAATCGTCCTTGAACTCTTCACCGGTCACTTGTCGAGACCGCCAATCAGGACGTACTTCACCTCCAGGTATTCCTCGAGGCCGTACTTCGAGCCTTCGCGGCCGAGGCCGGACTGCTTCACGCCGCCGAACGGCGCCACCTCGGTCGAGATGATGCCGACGTTGGCGCCGACGATGCCGGTCTCCATGCGCTCGGCGACGCGGAAGATGCGCCCGACGTCGCGGCTGTAGAAGTAGCCGGCGAGGCCGAACTCGGTGTCGTTCGCGAGGCCGATGACCTCATCCTCTGTTTTGAAACGAATCAGCGGTGCGACCGGGCCGAACGTCTCTTCGTGCGACACGATCATGTCGGGGGTCACGTCGGCGATCACCGTCGGCTGGAAGAACAGACCGCCGCGCTCGTGGCGCTTGCCGCCCAGCATCACCTTGGCGCCTTTGCCGAGCGCATCGGCGACGTGCGCCTCGACCTTCTTCACCCCCTGCTCGTCGATCAGCGGGCCGATCACCACGCCGGGCTCGGTGCCGGCGCCGACCTTGAAGCCTTTCACTTTCTCGGTGAGCTTCGCGGCAAAGCGGTCATAGACGCCGTCCTGCACATACAGGCGGTTCGCGCAGACGCAGGTCTGGCCCGCATTGCGGTACTTGGAGGCGAGCGCGCCTTCCACGGCCGCGTCCAGATCGGCGTCGTCGAACACGATGAAGGGCGCATTGCCGCCGAGCTCGAGCGAGAGCTTCTTGATCGTGTCGGCGCACTGGCGCATCAGCACGCGCCCGGTCTCGGTCGAGCCGGTGAACGACAGCCTCCTCACTATCGGGTTGGCGCAGAGCTCGGCGCCGATCGCTTTCGAGTCGCCGGTGATGATGTTGAGCACGCCCTTGGGAATGCCGGCGCGCTCGCCCAACTCGGCGAGCGCGAGCGCCGAATACGGCGTCTGCCCCGCCGGCTTGATCACCACCGTGCAGCCCGCGGCGAGCGCGGGTCCGGCCTTGCGCGTGATCATGGCGTTCGGGAAGTTCCATGGCGTAATGAGCGCGCAGACGCCGATCGGCTGCTTCGTCACCAGGATGCGCTTGTCGGCCTGGTGGGTGGGAATGATGTCGCCGTAGGCGCGCTTGCCTTCCTCGGCGAACCACTCGATGAACGAAGCGCCGTAGGCGATCTCGCCGCGCGATTCGCCGAGCGGCTTGCCTTGCTCGGCGGTCATGATCTGCGCCAGGTCTTCCTGGTTCGCCATCATCAGGTCGAACCACTTGCGCAGGATCACGGCGCGCTCCTTCGCGGTCTTCGCGCGCCACGCCGGCCACGCACGCTCGGCGGCCTCGACGGCGCGCTTCGCCTCGGCGCCGCCCATGCGCGGCACGGTGCCGAGCACCGCGCCGGTCGCCGGGTTGTGCACGGCGATGGTGTTTCGCTCGCCGGCATCGGCCCAGCCGCCGTCGATGTAGCACTGCTCGCGAAACAGTTTCGTGTCCTTGAGCGAAAGCGCGGCGAGACCGGCCTGGGCGGGAGCGTTCATTGCGGACCTCCAAAAGAAAAATTTTACTCCCGGTGATGGTTAGAATTGCCCTCGTCACCCGGGAGGAGACCCATGAGAACGCTGATTGCAGCACTGCTGTCACTCGCGGCAGCGCCCGCTTATGCACAATACCCGCAGCGCCCTGTACAGCTCATCGTGCCGTGGGGCGCGGGCGGCGGCACCGATGCCACTGCGCGCATCATCGGCACGCTGCTGGAAAAAGAACTGAAGCAGCCCTTCAACGTCGTCAACCGCACCGGCGGCTCGGGCGTGGTCGGCCACGACGCGATCGCCAAGAGCGCGCCCGACGGCTACACCATCGGCATGATCACGGTGGAGATCACGATGATGCATCACGTCGGTCTCACGCCGCTCACCTACAAGGACTACACGCCGATCGGCCTGGTCAATGCCGACCCGGCGGGCGTCAACGTGCGCGTCGATTCGCCTTACAAATCGGTCAAGGAATTGCTGGCGGCGATCAAGGCCAATCCGGGAAAAATGAAAGCCTCCGGCACCGGCCAGGGCGGCATCTGGCATCTCGCGATTGCGGGCCTCTTGAAAGACCAGGGCATCGATCCGAACGCGCTGCCCTGGGTGCCGTCGAACGGCGCCGCGCCGGGTTTGCAGGATATGGTCGCCGGCGGCGTCGAGGTCGTGCCGTGCTCGATTCCCGAGGCGCGCTCGATGATCGACGCAGGCAAGGTGCGCGCGCTCGCGATCATGGACGCGAACCCGCCCGCGCTCTACCCGAATGTGCCGACGCTCAAAAAGGAGCTCGGCACGAACTGGCAGATCGCGGCCTGGCGCGTGATTGCCGCGCCCAAGGGAATTCCGGCGGAGGCACAAAAAACCCTGGTCTCGGCGCTGAAGCGTGTCTATGACTCGAAAGAGTACAAGGACTTCATGGCGAGCCGCGGCTTCGGCGTCGTGTGGGCCGATCCCGCCGGCACCGCGAAGTTCATGGCGGACTCGGACACGAACCTCGGTGCGGCGCTGAAAGCAGTAGGGCTCGCCAAATAAAGGTCCACGATGCGCTGACGGGCGCGGCGCTCGTCGTCCTCGGCGGGATCATCCTCTGGCACATCCAGGGATTCCCGGCGATGCCCGGCCAGAAGTTCGGTCCTGCCTGGTTTCCCGGGCTGATCGCCGTGGGTCTCGCGCTTTGCGGCGCGCTGCTGATCGGCTCGGGGATGCGCCAGCGCGCACCGTGGGTCGCGGCTCCCGAATGGGTCCATAGCCCGCGCGCACGCGCGGGCATCGCCGCGCTCATCGGCGGGCTGGTGTTCTACGTGCTCGCCGCCGACGCGCTCGGATTTCATATCACTGGCGTGCTGCTGCTTGCAGTCTGGATCCGGCTGCTGGGTGCTTCATGGCGCGTCACGCTGCCGGTCGCGATCATCGCCACGCTCGTCATTCACTTCTCGTTCTACAAGCTGCTGCGCGTCCCGCTGCCTTGGGGCGTGCTGGAAGGGTGGGCCTTCTGACCGCGAGCGTCCTCGCGCAGGCATTTGCGCTGGTGTTCGATCCCTACGTGTTGTGGGTGATCCTCGCCTCTGCGATTTTCGGCCTCTTTGTCGGCGCGGTGCCCGGCCTCACCGCGACGATGGCGACCGCGCTGTTGGTTCCGGTGACCTTTTTCATGCCACCGGTACCGGCCATCGCATCGATCGTCACCGCGACCGCGATGGCGATCTTTGCCGGCGATATTCCGAGCTGCCTTTTGCGCATGCCAGGCACGCCGGCGTCCGCCGCTTATACGGACGAAGCGTACGCCATGACGAAGAAGGGCCAGGGGGAACTCGCGCTTGGCTCGGGCCTGTGGTTTTCGATCCTCGGCGGATTGTTCGGCACCGCGGTGTTGATCGCGGCCGCGCCGAGCCTCGCCGAGATCGCGCTCAAATTTTCTTCCTTCGAATACTTCTGGCTCGTCGTGCTTGGATTGGCGAGCGCGGTGTTCCTCGCGATCGGCAATCCGCTGAAAGGGGTGGTGTCGCTGCTGTTCGGGCTGCTGGTCGCATCGGAGGGCCTCGACAACCCGGCGGGATTCCCGCGCTTCACCTTCGGCAGTGCCGAGCTCGCCGGTGGCCTCACGCTGATCCCGATCATGATCGGGATGTTCGCTGTGTCGGAGATCCTGCGCAGCGTCGGGCGCATCGATGAACCCTGGGAGATGGCCCAGACCAAGATCGGCAACGTGCTCCACGGCATGTGGGGCCTCACCAAGCGCTACCCGTGGCAGCTCCTGCGCGGCAGCGCCGTCGGCACGGCGATCGGCGCGCTGCCCGGAGCGGGCGCCGACATCGCCGCGTGGATGTCCTACGCCATTTCCAAGAGGTTCTCGAAGGAGCCGGAGAAGTTCGGCACCGGCCATATCGAAGGGATCATCGAGGCGGGCGCCTCGAACAACAGCGCGCTCGCCGGCGCCTGGATCCCGGCGCTGGTCTTCGGCATACCCGGCGATTCGATCACCGCGATCGTGATCGGCGTGCTCTACATCAAGGGGCTCAACCCCGGGCCGACGATTTTCATGAACAACGCGCCGGCGATCTACGCCGTGTTCATGGTGTTCATCCTGGCGAACTTGCTGATGCTGCCGCTCGGCCTTGCGGCAATCCGGGCGGCGAAGCAGATGCTGCGCGCGCCGCGCGAGGTGCTGCTGCCAGTGATCCTGCTTTTCTGCATCGTCGGCTCGTTCGCGATCAACAACTCGATCTTCGGCGTCGCGCTGATGCTCGCCTTCGGCATCGTCGGTTATGTCATGGAAGAGAACGGCTTTCCAATCGCGCCCGCCATCCTCGGCCTGGTGCTCGGCGCGATGCTGGAGGAGAACTTCATCAGCTCGATGATCAAGGCCGATGGGCGCCTGCTCGCATTTTTCGAGCGGCCGATCGCCGGCAGCCTGGGGATTCTCACCATCGTGGTGTTCTCGGTGCCGCTCATTCGGCGTACGATGGCTGTTCCTTGGAGGAGGAGCGAAAAATGATCACGTTTGTCGTCAACGGCAGGGAAGTCCATTCCGAGCAGCCTGGCGATACCCCGCTGCTCTGGGTGATCCGCGAGGAGCTGGGGCTCACCGGCACGAAGTTCGGCTGCGGCATCGCGCAATGCGGCGCCTGCACCGTGCATGTCAACGGCAACCCGGTCCGCTCCTGCTCGACACCGGTGTCGGCGGCCGCGGGCAGGAAGGTCACCACCATCGAAGGACTCTCGCCCACGAGCGAGCACGCGCTGCAAAAAGCCTGGATCGCCGAGCAGGTGCCGCAATGCGGCTACTGCCAGTCCGGCCAGATCATGCAGGCGGCGGCGCTGCTGGCGAAGAACCAGCAACCGACGCGCGAGCAGATCGTGAGCCACATGAACGGCAACATCTGCCGCTGCGGCACCTACAACCGCATCGTGCGCGCCATCCAGCGCGCCTCGAAGGAGGCGTAGCCATGCTGCTCGAGACCAAGATCAGCCGCCGCGGCTTCATCAAGACCGCGGGTGCGCTCACCTTCTCGTTCACGTTTGCAGGGCAGGTTTCCAAAGCGCTCGCCCAGGACGGCGTGGCGAAATTCAACGCCTGGGTGACGATCGGCGCCGACGGCACGGTGACGGTGGCGATGCCGGCGGCGGAAATGGGCCAGGGCACGCTCACCGCGCTGCCGCTGATCCTCGCCGAGGAGCTCGACGCCGACTGGTCGAAGGTCACCTATCAGTACGCGCCGCCCAACCCGAAGATCTACGGCAACTACCACCCCCTCTTCGCCGGGGCGATGCTCACCGCGGCCAGCGTCTCGACGCCGGGCTACTGGATGTCGATGCGCCTGGGCGGCGCGCAAGCGCGCCGCGTGCTGCTGGACAACGTCGCGCGGCAGTGGAGCGTGCCGGTGGAGGAGTTGAGCACCGAGCCGAGCGTCGTGGCGCATGCGAAATCGGGCCGGCGCATCTCCTACGGCGACGTCGTTAGGTTCGCCACCGTTCCGGCGGAACCGCCGCAGATCAGCGAGGCCGATCTCAAGAAGCCCGCCCAGTTCCGGCTGATCGGGCGCAAGGACATCCCGCGAGTCGACGTGCCCTCGAAGGTGGACGGCTCGGCGAAGTACGGCATCGACGTGCGCCTGCCCGGAATGCTCTACGCCTCGGTGATCGAGGCGCCGCACGACGGCGCGAAGGCGACGCAGATCAACGCCGAGGACGCGCTGAAGATTCCCGGCGTGAAGAAAGTGCTGCCGCTGCCCTTCGGCGTCGCGGTGCTTGGCGACACGGTCAACGCGACGCTTAAGGGGCGCAGGGCGCTCAAGGTGAAATGGGACGCTGCCGGCGCGCCCGGCGGGGGATTCGACTCCGAGGAGGCGCTGCAGGAGTACGCGCGCCACGCCCGCGACCCGAACGCCAAGGCAATGGCGTGGTTCGAGAAGGGCGATGCGCCCAAGGCGCTGGCCGGTGCGGCGAAGACGATGCGGGCGGAGTACTCGTCGGTGCACTGCTACCACGCGCAGATGGAGCCGATGAATTGCGTGGCACGGGTCGCCGCCGACGGGCAGTCGGCCGAGGTCTGGACCGGCACGCAGTCGATCGCGCTCGCCGCGTTCGTTGCCTCGAGCGTGCTGAAGACGACGCCGGACAAGATCCGCGTGCACCAGCATCTCCTCGGTGGCGGCTACGGCCGGCGCATCTGGCCCGACGCGGTCGCGCAAGCCGTGGTGCTCGCCAATATCACGAAAGAGCCGATCAAGCTGATGCTCACGCGCGAGGACGATCTTGCGGCGGCGAGGCCGCGGCCGATGACGTATCACGTCCTCAAGGCCGGCCTCGACGGCAGCGGCAACGTCGTCGCCTGGCACCATCGCCTTGCGGACGAGAACGTCGACGCGGTCGCCGCGCCGCCGCGCTTCAAGGCCACCGGCGGCAAGGACATCATCGGCTGGCGGGGACTTGAGCAACCGTTCTACGGCGTGCCGAACATGCTGGCCGACGCGGTGCGCGAGCAGCGCGGCGTGCGCGTGCACGCGTGGCGCGGCATCGGCGCGGGCTACAACAAGTTCGCCTCGGAGAGCTTCCTCGACGAGATCGCGCATGCCACGGGCAAGGAGCCGCTCGCGCTGCGCCTGGAGCTGACGAAGGACCATCCGCGGGCCCAGGCGGTGATCAAGGCAGTCGCCGAGATGGCGGACTGGACGAAGCCGCGCGGCAAGGACCGGGCGCTCGGCATCGCGTTCTCCGACTACCACGAGTCGTTCAGCGCCGGCATCGCCGAGGTCTCGCTCGACCGCAAGAGCGGCAAGATCCGCGTGCACGACTACTGGATCGCGGGCGACGCCGGCATCGTGGTGCAGCCGGAGAACGCGCACGCGCAGCTCGAGAGCGCGGTGGTCTACGGCCTCTCCTCGGCGCTTTCCGAGGAGCTGACGTTCAAGGACGGCGCGGTGCAGCAGACCAACTTCCACCAGTACCAGCTGCTGCGCATGAGCGACATGCCGGAGATCCACACGCGCATCATCGTCACCGACAACGCGCCGACCGGCCTTGGCGAGCTGGGCGTGCCGACCGTCGCGCCGGCGATCGGCAACGCGGTGTTCAAGCTGACCGGCAAGCGGCTGCGCCAGCTGCCGATGTCGCCGCAGCGGGTCACAGCGGTACTCAAAGGTTAGAAAACGGGGGCGGCCACGTTTGCATGGCCGTCCCTTTTTCTCTACTACTCGATCTTGATGTTCGCGCTGCGGATGATCTGTCCGTAGCGGTCCTGCTCGCGGCGCATGAACGCCGCCATCTCGTCGGGCGTGCTCGCCACCGCGTCGAGGCCGATGTTGACCATGCGTTCCTTCAGCTCCTCGGTCTTGAGCGCCTTCTGGATCTCGCCCGACAGGCGCGCGAGCACTTCGCGCGGTGTGCCGCTCGGCGCCGCATAGCCGATCCAGGCCGCGACGTCGTACTCCGGCAGGCCGGCGCTCTCGGCGAGCGGCGGCACGTCAGGCAGCGCCGCGGTGCGCCGGGCAGTGGAGACACCGAAGGTCTTCAGCCGTCCCGACTTGATATGGCCGGCGGTGGCCGCTACGGTC
>VBCP01000018.1 GCA_005888925.1 Betaproteobacteria bacterium
GCGGCGTTTCCCGAGGCGGCGCGCGTGCCATTCCGTGCGATGGCAGAGCGAGTCGCCGCCGGCGGCATGAAGGCGGTGCTGGATACCGCCATCGGGCGCATGTTTCCGCCGGCCTTTGCCGAGCGCCATCCGGATGTCATTGCCGCTCGCAAGGCCGCCCTCGGCGCAGTGGATCCAGAGTGCTTTAGGCGCGCGTGTCTGGCCTTAGCCTCGCTCGATCTGACTTCTCAATTGAGGGGAATTCGGAATAAGACACTGGTGCTCTGCGGAGCCCTCGACCAGACGACGCCGTCGGCGCTCGCGCGCGAGCTGGCGCGAAAGATCCCTGGCGCGCGCTACGAGGAGATCGCCGATTCGGGGCACTGCCCGATGCTCGAGCAGCCCGATACGCTGGTCGCGAAGATCCTGGCGGCCGGCTAAGAGCCGCTATACCAGTTGTAGCCCTTGTCTTCCCAGTAGCCGCCGGGATATTCGTTGGTGACGAAGATGGCGGCGATGTGCTTCGGGTTCTTGAAGCCGAGCTTGGTCGGGATGCGCAGCTTCATCGGGTAGCCGTATTTCGGCGGCAAGAGCTCGTCCGCGTAGCGCAGGCTGAGCTGCGTCTGCGGATGCAGCGCGGTCGCCATGTCGATCGAGCCGTAGTAGTCGTCGGCGCACTGGAAGCCGACGTACTTCGCGGTGGTGTCCGCGCCGATGCGCGCGAGGAAGTCCGAGAAGCGCACCCCGCTCCACTTGCCGATGGCGCTCCAGCCCTCGACGCAGATGTGGCGCGTCACCTGCGAGACCTGCGGCAGCGTGTAAAGCTCGGCGAGCGTCCACGGCTTCTTCTCGCGGATCATGCCGGCGAGCTCGAGCTTGTAGGAGGACCCGTCGACCTCGACGACCTCGCTCTCGCTGTAATAGGCATTGAACGGGAACGGACGCGTGATGCGGCTTTCGGGAAATTCCGGCGCCAGGCGCTTGGGATCGAACAACCAGTCCTGCACGCCATCGTTCCAGCGCGACATCGCGTTGAGCAGGCGCTGCACGCCTTCCTGGTCGGTGATGTCGCAGCCGGCGAGCAGCGACAGCGCGCCGAGCGAAAGCCCGCGCTTGAGGAACAGGCGCCGCTCGAGATTCGCGAGCGCGGGTGAGCGGTGGATGGTGAACTTGCGGTCCATGCTCATGACGTTCTCCGGAATCGGCCGGTAAACATGGTCGGAAAAGTCCGCGGCACGAGGACAACCATGGTGACGTGCACAAGCACGATGAAGAACACTGCCGCCATGGCGAAGAAGTGCAGCAGCCGCGCGCCTTCGTAATCGCCCATCAGCGACGCCAGCCAATAAAGCTGCACCGGCTTCCAGATCGCGAGGCCCGAGGCCACCATGACCACCAGCGCGATGATCAGTGCCACATAAGCGGCCCGTTGCGCGGCGTTGTAGACCGAGAGATCGTCGTGCGCCAGGTGTCCGCGCAGCGCTTCGCGGATATCGTGCAGCACCGCGCGTGGCGTGATGGGAAGCAGCTTGCGGCGCAAATGGCCCGAGGCGATGCCGTAGGCGAGATAGACCAGCCCGTTGAGCGCGAACAGCCACATGCCGGCGAAGTGCCATTGCAGCGCGCCGGCGAGCCAGCCACCGAGGGTGATCTGGGAGGGGATCTCGAACGGGAAGAGCGGCGAGGCGTTGTAGATCGACCAGCCGCTCGTGATCATGATGAGCACGGCGAGCACGTTGATCCAGTGCGTGACGCGAACGACCAGTGGATGAATCAGGACCGACTGCATGTCGCCTCCCCTCGGTTCCAACGTTGGTCGAGCCCTAAGGCGAGACCTTACACCTTCCGCCAGGTGGTCGAGCCGCCCTTGTCCTCGAGCACGATGCCGCGGTCGAGCAGTTCCTGACGGATGCGGTCCGCCTCGGCGAAATCCTTGTTCTTGCGCGCCGCCTGGCGCGCCGCGATGCGCTCGGCGATCCATTCCTCGCTAACGCCGGCCGGCGCCGCGCGCAGGAAGTCGTCCGGGTCCCGCTGCAAGAGACCGAGCACCGCGCCCAGAGCCTTGAGCTGGCGAGCGGCCTGCGCGTCGCCTTGGAACACCCGGTTGGCGAGCTGGTGCAGCTCGGCGATCGCCTCGGGAGTGCCGAAGTCGTCGTCCATCGCCTCCTTGAAGCGCCGGGCATGCGGCTCGTTCCAGTCGAGGGCCGAGCTGCCGCCCGGGGCGCTGGCCAAAGCGGTGTAAAGGCGCGTGAGCGCCTGCTTGGCGTCGTCTAGATTGGCGTCGGTGTAGTTGAGCGGGCTGCGGTAATGCGAGCGCAGCAGGAGGAAGCGCACCACCTCGGGGTCGTATCGCTTGAGCACATCGCGCACGATGAAGAAATTGCCGAGCGACTTGGACATTTTCTCGTCGTCGATGCGCAGGAACCCGTTGTGCATCCAGTATTTGACGAACGGCTTGCCGGTCGCACCCTCGGACTGCGCGATCTCGTTCTCGTGGTGCGGAAACTGGAGATCCATGCCGCCGCCGTGGATGTCGAACTGCTCGCCGAGCAGCGTGCAGCCCATCGCCGAGCACTCGATGTGCCAGCCCGGGCGACCGTCGCCCCAAGGCGAGGGCCACTTCGGCTCGTCGGGCTTGGCGCGCTTCCACAGCACGAAGTCGAGCGGATCTTCTTTGGAGGCATCGACTTCGACCCGCTCGCCCGCCCGCAGCTCGTCGAGCGACTTGCCCGAGAGCTTGCCGTAGCCGGGAAAACGGCGCACCGGGAAGTTGACGTCGCCCGAGCCGGACTGATAGGCGAGCTTGCGCTCCTGCAAGCGGCGGATCATGTCGAGCATCTGCGGCACGTACTGCGTGGCGCGCGGCTCATGGTCGGGCTTCTCGACGCCGAGCACGGCAGCGTCCTCGTCCATGGCGCGGATGAAGCGCGCGGTCAGCGCTTCGACCGGCTCGCCGTTCTCGGCGGCACGGCGGATGATCTTGTCGTCGATGTCGGTGATGTTGCGCACGTACGTCACGCGGTAGCCGCTCGCGCGCAGCCACCGCCACACCATGTCGAACACCACCATGAACCGGGCGTGGCCGAGGTGCAGGTAGTCGTACACGGTGATGCCGCAGACGTACATGCGGACGTGGCCGGGCTGCAAAGGGACAAACGGCTGTTTGGCCCGGCCCAACGTATAGGGCCTTGAAAATATTAACACAATGCTGAATTCAAACGCCCCGCGCGATCGGCTGCGTGGCGCTGTCATTCTCCTTTGTGCGCTCGCTTTTTTTCTAGGCGCGCCAGCGCGCGCCGATGAGGTCCAGGAAGCGCAGAAGCTGCTGAAGGCCGGCCAGTCGCAGCAAGCGCTCGAGCGCGTGAACCGCGCGCTCGCCGCGAATCCGAAGGACCCGCAGGCACGCTTTCTGAAAGGCCTGATCTTCACCGAGCAGGGCAAGCAAACCGAGGCGATCGAAATTTTTACCAAGCTGACGCAGGATTATCCGAACCTGCCGGAGCCGTACAACAACCTGGCGGTGATCTACGCGAGCCAGGGGCAGTACGACAAGGCGCGCGCGGCGCTCGAGCAATCGATCCGCACCCATCCGAGCTACGCCACCGCTTACGAAAACTTGGACGACGTCTACGCCAAGCTCGCGAGCCAGGCTTATGGCAAGGCGCTGCAGCTCGATGCGTCGAACACCGGCGCGCAGAACAAGCTGTCGCTCGTGCGTGAGCTGGTGCGCGAACCGGGCATCAAGCCTGCGGCGGTGGCGGCGGCTGCCACGCCGAAAGAAGCACCGAAAGAACCGGCCAAGCCGCCGGTGGTGGCGCAGAAGTCGCCGGAAAAACCGGCCGCGGCCGAGAAGCCGGCGGCGGACGCCAGGGCGGAAGTGCTGAAGACGGTAAACGCCTGGGCGCAGGCCTGGTCCAAGAAGGACGCCGATGCCTACCTCGCCCACTACGCCAAGGACTTCAAGACCCCGGGCGGCGAAGCGCGCGCCGACTGGGAAAAGGGCCGCCGCAGCCGCATCGGCGCGCCGAAATCCATCTCCGTGGGCGTCGAGTCGGCCAAGGTGACCATGCGCAGTCCCCAGCAGGCGAGCGTCAGCTTCAGGCAGACTTACCGCTCCGACAAGCTCAGCACCAAGAGCCGCAAGACCCTGGAGCTCGTGAAGGCCGACGGCCGCTGGTTCATCAAGGAAGAGAAGGCGGGAAAATGAGGCGGCTCGCGATTCTCGTGCTCGCGCTGTGCTTTGTTTCGGCGTCCGCGGCCGCAACGCCGGAAGATAGGCTCTCGACGGTCTTCGAGGCGATCGAAGCCAACAAGCTAGACGTGGCGCTGAAGCGCGTCGATGCGCTGATCGGCGACTACCCGAACTTCCGCCTGGCGCACCTGGTGCGCGGCGACCTGCTGCTCGCCCGCGCTCGGCCGCTGCAGACTTTCGGCAACGTCGTGAAAACCGTGCCGCAGGAGCGCGTCGACGGCCTGCGCGAAGAAGCGCTCGCCCGGCTGCGCGCGGCCCGCCAGCGTCCCGGCGAAGACCGGCTGCCGCGCTATGTGCTGCAGCTTAATCCCGAGCAGAAGCACGCGCTGGTCGTCGATTCGCGCCGCTCGCGGCTGTACGTCTACGCCAACGATGGCGGCAAGCCGAAGCTGATCGCCGACTACTACGTGACGCTCGGCAAGAACGGCATCGACAAGACCCGCGAGGGCGACCAGAAGACCCCGGTCGGCGTCTACCACGTGACGGCGAACCTGCCGCGCAAGAAACTCACCGATTTCTACGGCGCCGGCGCGTTCCCGATCAACTATCCCAACGAATGGGACCGCCGCCAGGGACGCAACGGCCACGGCATCTGGCTGCACGGCGTGCCCTCCGACGTCTACAGCCGGCCGCCGCGCGCGAGCGACGGCTGCATCGTGCTCGCGAACCCGGATCTCGAGTCGCTCGGCCAGCGCCTGCAGATCGGGCTCACGCCGGTGATCATCGCCGACGAGATCGAATGGACCGATCGGGCCGCGCTCGAAAGCGAGCGCGCCGGCCTCGCCGCGGCGCTCGAGCAGTGGCGCGCCGACTGGCAAAGCCGCGACACCGAGCGTTATCTCGCGCATTACTCGCAGCGCTTCGCCTCGCAGGGGCAGGACTACGCCGCGTGGGCGGCGCACAAGCGCAAGGTGAATGCGGCCAAGGCCTGGATCAAGATCGGACTCGGCCGAGTGACCATGCTGCGCTATCCGCACGAGCGCGACGTGGTGGTGGTGACCTTCGAGCAGGATTACCGCTCGAACGGCCTGTCCAACGTGATGAAGAAGCGCCAGTACTGGGTGAAGGAAGGCGCGCGCTGGAAAATAGTCTACGAGGGAGCCGCATGAAACTGAGCCATCT
>VBCP01000019.1 GCA_005888925.1 Betaproteobacteria bacterium
TCGAGCGACATGGCGAGCGTGCGCGGGATCGGTGTCGCGGTGAGCGTGAGCACGTCGACCTCGGCGCGCAGGCGCTTCAGCGCCTCCTTCTGCCGCACGCCGAAGCGGTGCTCCTCGTCGATGATCGCGAGGCCCACGCGCGGCAGCTTGACCTCACGACCGAGCAGCTTGTGCGTGCCGATAACGATGTCGAGCTCGCCGGTGGCGAGCTTCCCGAGGATCTCGTTCGACTGCTTGGCGGTCTTGAAGCGCGAGAGCTCGGCGATGCGCACCGGCAGCTCGGCGAAGCGGTCGTTGAAGGTCTGGAAGTGCTGCTCGGCGAGCAGCGTCGTCGGGCAGAGCACCACGACCTGCTTGCCGTCGGCGACGGCGACGAACGTGGCGCGCAACGCCACCTCGGTCTTGCCGAAGCCGACGTCGCCGCACACCAGGCGATCCATCGGCTTGCCCGAGGCCATGTCGGCGATGACGGCTTCGATCGCCTCTCCTCGAAGCCGAACCCGGCGGCGAAGGCCTCGAGATCGTGCTGCTGGATGCCGAAGGCATGGCCGTGGCGCGAGGCGCGCTTCGCGTAGAGCGCGAGCAGCTCCGCCGCGGTGTCGCGCACCTGCTTCGCCGCGCGCGCCTTGGCCTTGTCCCACTGGCCGCTGCCGAGCTTGTGCAGCGGCGCCTCCTCGGGCTGCGCGCCGCTGTAGCGGCCGATCACGCCAAGCTGGGAGACGGGGACGTAGAGCTTGTCGCCGCCCTCATATTGCAAAAATAGAAATTCGGCCTTGCCGTCCTCCAGGTCCAACGTCACCAGGCCCTGGTAGCGTCCGATGCCGTGCTCCTCGTGCACCACCGGGTCGCCGATCTTGAGCTCGGAGAGATCGCGCAGCATCCCCTCGACCGAGCTTCTCTTCTCGACGGCGCGCGTACGCCGGCGCACCACGCCGGCATAGAGCTCGGCCTCGGTGAGGACCGCCCAGCCTTCGGCGGGAACGACGAAGCCGTGCGCGAGCGGCGCCACGCCGAGCACGAACGAGGCGGTGTTGGCCTGGAACTGCTCGAAGCTCGCCGCCGCCGCGGGCTTGAGGCCGTATTCGGCAAAATACGTGGCCATGGTCTCGCGCCGTCCGGGCGACTCGGCGGCGACCAGCACGCGCAGCTTGCTATCAGCCAGGAATGCTTTCAGCCCGACCAGCGGGTCTTGCGCGCGCCGATCGACCGCCAACGGCGGCAGCACGGTGGTCGCGAGCGGTCCTTCGCCCGGCTCGTCGGTCTCGTGCACGTCGATGCGCGGATGGTCCTTAACACGCAGATAGAACTCTTCCGCCGGCGCGAACATCTCCGGCGGCGCGAGCAGCGGCCGGTCCGGATCGCCGCCCTGCATGCGATAGCGCGAGTTGATGTCGCGCCAGAAATCGGTGATCGCCGAGCTGACATCCCCATGCAGCGCGAGCGTGGATCCCTTGGGCAGATAGTCGAACAGGGTGGCGGTCGCCTCGAAAAACAGCGGCAGGTAGTACTCGATGCCCGCTGCCGGCACGCCGTTCGAGACATCGCGGTACAGGCGCTTCTTCGACGGATCGCCTTCGAACAGCTCGCGCCAGCGGCTGCGGAAGCGCGCGCGTCCGGCGTCGTCCAGCGGAAACTCGCGCGCCGGCAGCATGCGGATCTCGTTCACGCTGTAGAGCGTGCGCTGGGTGTCCACGTCAAACGTCTTGATGGAGTCGATCAGCTCATCGTCGAGATCCAGGCGGTAGGGCAGGGCGCTGCCCATCGGGAAGAGATCGATCAGGCCGCCGCGCACGCAGACTTCGCCGGGCGCGACGACCTGCGTCACGTGCTGGTAGCCCGCGGTGGCGAGCTGCGCCTTCAGCTGAGCGAGGTCGAGCTCGGCGCCGGTGCGCAGGAAAAACGTGAGCCCGGCGATATACGCCGGCGGGCACATGCGCACCAGCGCCGTGGATGCAGGCACGATGGCGACGTCGAACTCGCCGCGCTGGATGCGATAAAGCGTCGCGAGACGTTCGGAGACCAGATCGTGATGCGGCGAGAACTGATCGTAAGGCAGCGTCTCCCAGTCCGGGAGCAGGCAGATGCGCAGCTGCGGCGAGAACCAGGTGATTTCATCGCGCAGACGCTGCGCATCGAGCGCGGTCGCACTGACCACCGCGATCGGATGCTCTTCCTGCGCGAGGCGCGCGAGCGCGAGCGCGTCAGCAGAACCGGCGAGTCGGGTATAACGCCTGCGGGCGGGGAGCGGATCGCGCTGCATCAAGAGACAAAGCGTGTAATTATATCGTCCTGAATTAAAACAACTTTGGCCACCTTCGCCCTGATTCCCGCCGCCGGCAGCGGTACGCGCATCGCGGCCGGCAGCCCCAAGCAATACCTCGCGCTCGCGGGCAAGCCCATGCTGTGGCACGCGATTCGTGCACTTTGCGTGCCGCAGGTCGGGGCCGTGTTCGTTGTACTCGGCGCGAATGACGAGCATTTCGCGCGCCACGACTGGCAAGCGTTCGGCGAAAAGCTGCATGCCCTGTATTGCGGCGGCGAAACGCGGCGCGAGTCGGTGTTCAATGGCCTGGTCGCTATTGGGGGGACGGTGAACGCGGACGACTGGATGCTGGTGCACGACGCGGCGCGCCCCTGCCTGCCGGCTGCGGACTTGCGCAGATTGCTCGACGAAGGCGCAGGCGACGCCATTGGCGCGATCCTCGCGCTGCCGGTCGCGGAGACGGTGAAGACCGCGGGCAAGGACGAAGCCGGCGTGCAGCGCATCGCCGCGACGCAGGACCGCTCGCAGCTCTGGCTCGCGCAGACGCCGCAGCTGTTCCGCGCCGGGTTGCTGACGCAGGCGCTTTCGCGCGCGAAAAACGCCACAGACGAGGCGGCGGCGGTCGAGCAGCTGGGCCTGCGGCCACGGCTGGTGCTCGGTAGCCGGGATCCTCGCGCGCAGCAAGTGAGAATCGGCCAGGGCTTCGACGTGCATCCGCTGGTCGTCGGCCGCAAGCTCATGATCGGCGGCGTCGAGATCCAGTACGAGAAAGGGCTCGAGGGCCACTCCGATGCCGATGTCCTGCTGCATGCCATCTGCGACGCGCTGCTCGGCGCCGCCGGCCTCGGCGATATCGGCCAGCACTATCCCGACAGCAATCCGGAATTCAAGGGTGTCGACAGCCGCAGGCTGCTGCGCGATGTCGCCAGCAAGCTCGCCTCGCTTAATCTCCAGGTGGTGAACATCGACGCCACCATCATCGCGCAGGAGCCGCGCATGGCGCCGCACATGGCGCGCATGATCGGCAACATCGCCGCCGACCTCGGCATAGCTCCCGCGATGATCAACCTCAAGGCGACCACCACCGAGCTGCTCGGCTTCCTCGGCCGCAGGGAAGGCATCGCGGCGCAGGCGGTGGCGCTGATCGAATAATGTACTCACCGCCCTACAACCGCGTCGAAGACCGCGCCGAGCTCGTCGAATTCATGCGCGCCAACAACTTCCCGGTGCTCGTCACCGGCCTGGGCGGATCGCTGCACGCCTCGCATCTTCCCGCCATGGTTCAGGAGGAGGGCGAGAGAATCGTGATCGACATGCACATGGCGCACGCCAATGCGCAGTGGCGCGAGTTCTTCGACGAGGAAGTCATGGTGATCTTCTCCGGCCCGCACGCGTACGTCTCGCCGCGCTGGTACGAGGAAACGGAACGCGTGCCGACGTGGAACTACGCAGCAGTGCATGCTTACGGAGTGCCGAAACTCGTCACCGACGAGGCGGCGAAGCACGCGTCGCAGCGCCGGCTGGTGGCGGCGATAGATCCGCAGTGGCTGCCCAAGTTCGACGCCTTGAGCCCAAAGTACGTGAGCGGCATGCTGAACGGGATAGTCAACTTCCAGATCCCGGTAACGCGCATCGAGACGCGCTGGAAGCTCTCGCAGAACCGCGGCCGCAGAGAGATGGAGCTCATCGTCGCCGAGCTCGAGAAGGCGGGCGAGACGGCCCTCGCCGCGCTGATGCGCAAGCACCTCGTCGATTAGTGCGCCTCTTCTTCGCGCTGTGGCCGCCCGGCAAAACGGCCCACGCGCTCGCGCAGTGGACCCACCAGGTGGCGCACGAAACCGGCGGCACGCCGACCTCGAGCGACCAGATCCACCTGACGCTCGCGTTCCTCGGCGAGGCCGACCCTGCCAAGGCGTTCAACGCCGCGCAGCGCGTGCAAGGCGCCCGCCACGCGCTGCCGCTCGACCAGGCGCAATACTGGAAGCACAACAAGAGCGTCTGGGTCGGCCCGCAGGCGATGCCTGCGCCGCTCGCGCAGCTGGTGCAGCGCCTGCACGCGGCGCTGAAGGACCACGGCTTCGCGCTGGAGGACCGCCCGTTCGCGGCGCACATCACGCTGCTGCGCAAGGCCAAGCCGCCGAAGGCGCTGCCGCCGCTGCCGCAGCTCGAATGGCCGGTGAACGAGGTGCTGCTCGTGCGCTCGCGCACCTCGCCGAAGGGCTCGACCTATGAGCCGGTCGAGCGCTTTCCGCTACTCTGACGCCAGCGCATGATGAAGCTCTACATCACCCCGGGCTCTCCCTATGCCCGTATGGCACGTATCGTGGTCTTGGAGAAGGGCCTGGAGCGCCGCGTCGAGATCATCGCTGCGCAGACGCGCGTCGCGGACAGTCCCTACTACCGCATCAATCCATCGGGCCGCGTTCCCTATCTCGTGCGTGACGACGGCGTCGGGCTGGAAGAATCCGCCGTGATCTGCGCGTACCTCGACCATCTCGATGGGACTCCGGCCTTCGATCCGCCGCCCGGTGAACAGGGCTGGGATGCGCGGCGTCTCGAAGCGCTGGCGAGAAGCATGCTGGACGGTCTCGCCGTC
>VBCP01000020.1 GCA_005888925.1 Betaproteobacteria bacterium
CATGGCGCAGATCACGCTTGCCTGCGGCCTCGGGATGGAGGCCCGCAATCCGCATCTGCACTGGCGGCCGCGGCATCCGAAGCTGTGCGACTGGTTCGACGAGATCAGCGCGCGCCCCTCGTTCGCCGCGACCGCGCCGCCACGACCGGCATGGAATTGAAGCGGTGCCTGTTGCTTGCGATTCTCGTCCCGTCGCTGCCCGCCGCTGCGATCGAGCGCGGCGAAGCGGCGGGCGGGCGTGAGGAGGGCGCCGCCGCGACCAGCTTCAAGTTCACGCCGACCTACTACCGCACGACGAACGAGGG
>VBCP01000213.1 GCA_005888925.1 Betaproteobacteria bacterium
CGGCGGTCATCCCGTACATCCTGCGGCTGGATCTCCTGCGGCTGGCAAAGATCTGGGCGCACAAGCCAAAAATTGCGGAGTGGTACGAGCGCATGCGCGCCCGGCCGTCGGTGAAGAAGGAGCTGCTCGAGCGCATGACGGCGCAGGACAAGGCGCCGTTCGAGAAGCTCGAGCCCGATCCCTGGCCGCAAGTGGAGAAGCTCGCATGGGCGTCCTGATCGACGGCGCCTGGCGCGAGGAGGAGCTGCCGCAGGAGACCGGCGCGGCGGGCGAGTTCAAGCGCGTCGAGAGCGTGTTTCGCGACCGCATCACCGCCGACGGCTCGTCGGGCTACAAGGCCGAGGCAGGCCGTTATCACCTGTACGTGGCTTGGAACTGCCCGTGGGCGCACCGGGTGCTGATCTTCCTCGCGCTCAAGAAGCTGGAGCGCGCATTTACGGTGGCGTACTCCATTCCTGGTTTGCGCGAGCAGGGCTGGACCTTCGAGGCGAATCCACAGTTTCCGGACTGTACGCCGGACAAGGTGAACGGCTTCCATTACCTGCACCAGGCGTACGCGGCGGCGAATCCCCGCTATACCGGCAAGGTGACGGTGCCGACGCTGTGGGACACAAGCACGCGGCGCATCGTCAACAACGAGTCCTCGGAAATCATCCGCATGCTGAACAGCGAGTTCAAGGGCATCGCGGGCGACGACACCGACTACTATCCGCTGCCGCTCCGGGGGGAGATCGACAGCATCAACGAATTCGTCTACACGCGCGTCAACAACGGCGTTTACCGCTGCGGCTTCGCGCGCTCGCAGCAGGCCTACGACGCCGCTTACGACGCGCTGTTCGCGGCGCTCGACGAGCTCGAGGTCCGGCTCGGGCGCAACAGGTTCTTGGTGGGTGACAAGGCGACGGAGGCCGACTGGCGGCTCTTTCCGACGCTCGCGCGCTTCGACGTCGCGTACTTCTCGATCTTTCGCTGCAACCGCCAGCGCATCGCCGATTACCCGCATCTCAGCCGCTACCTGCGCGAGCTCTACCGCGTGCCCGGCATCGCCGCGACGGTCAAGCCGCGCTACTACGTGATCGGCTACTGGTCGGTGAAGAAAGTGAATCCGAGCGGCATCATTCCCAAGGGCACGCCGGCGCCTTACTTAGAAGAAGACCGGAGGAGGCAACTATGAGCAGATCGGCGGCGATTTTTCTTGCATGCATCGCGGCGGCGGGCGCGCAGGCGCAGAACTATCCGAACAAGCCGGTGCGCGTGGTGGTCGCCGCCGCCACCGGCGGCCCGGACATCGTCGCGCGCGTGGTCGGCGCGCAGCTGCAGCAGCAGCTCGGCCAGCCCTTCGTGATCGAGAACCAGCCGGGCGCGAACGGCATCGTCGGCGCGCAGATCGTCGCGAAGGCGGCGCCCGACGGCTACACGCTGCTCGTCTATTCCTCGGGCTTCGTGATCAATCCGTTCGTCTACAAGAGCCTGCCGTACGACACGGAGAAGGACTTCACGCCGGTCACCAACCTCGTGAGCAACGGCGGCCTCTTTTTCGCGGTGGCGAACTCGATCCCCGCGAAGAACATGCAGGAATTCCTCGAGTACGCGAAAAAGCCGGGCACGCAGCTCGCCTACAGCACGCCCGGCGTCGGCAACACCTGGCACCTCGCCATGGAGGTGTTCGACAACCTGACCGGCATCAAGATGACCCACATCCCGTACAAGGGCGGCGGCCCGGCGACCGCGGCGCTCGCGGCCGGCGAAGTGCAGGCGATGTTCGCGTCGCCGCCGCCGCTGATGCCGCACTACAAGAGCGGCCGGGTGCGCGTGCTGGCGTTCACCGGCGAGAAGCGCCATCCCGCCGCGCCCGAGATAGCGACGATGGCCGAGCAGGGCATCAACTACAAGCACGACGGCGGCTGGTTCGCGATGTTCGCCCCCGCCGGCACCCCGCCCGAGATCGTCGACAAGCTCTGGCGTGAGGTGCACAAGGCGATGCAGGATCCGGGCGTGCGCGACCGCCTCGTCAAGATCGGCGCCGAGCCGGTGGCCGATTCGCCGGCGGATTTCAAGAAATTCGTCCAGGCCGAGCTCAAGGCCTACGCCGAGCAGGCGCGCCTCGCGGGCATCAAGCCCGAATAACTTTCTTAGATCTTCCAGGCGGCGAAGCCGCAGCCGACGATCACCTTAGGCACCGGCAGGTAGTCGACCAGCTCGAAGCCGCGGCCGCCGGCGGCGCCGTGCGCCACCAGCCAGTTGCGCACCTCCTCGGAGCCGTTGCCCGACGCGGGCAGTTTGGCCTCGAGGAACTGGACCAACTCGTCATGCGGGCGGTTGAAGAGACGGATGGTCTCGCGATCGAAGTCTTCGTAGATCGCGCCCATGGTCGGCTCGCCGATCGAGTGCGACAGGCCGCCGGTGCCGAGGATCGCCACCCGCAATGGCTCGGCGTAGGTTTCTATGGATTCTCTAAGCAAACCACCCCACTCGAAGCAGCGGCGCAGCGACGGCATCGGCGGCTCGATGCTGTTGACGAGCATCGGGACGATCCTCGGCAGGCGCTCGAGTTCCATGCGCCAGAGCGGGATGCACGAGCCGTGGTCGAGCTTGAGGCGATGCGACACCGCGGGCTCGAAGCCCTGGCGCATCGCTTGATCGACCAGATGCATCGCCAGGCCGGGATGACCCGCGATGGTCCGATGCGGAAAGTCTTTCATCCACGGCTCGGGCGGGCCGTCGTTGCTTTCGCCGACGCCGAGGCAGACGGCCGGATAGTTGTCGAGGAAGAAGTTCGACCAGTGATCGGGCGACACGATGATCAGCACGTCGGGCTTTGCCGCTGTCAGCCGGCGCCCGAGCTCCTGGTACGCGGCGCTCATGCGTGCCTTCTGCTCCGGCGGCACCGCCTGCCACTCGCGCACGATGAGCGGCCCGTGGCTCGCGGCGAAGGCGCCGACCAGGCTAGCCATGGTTCAGGCGCCGGATGAACTCGTCGTCCTTCATGCCGGTGGCGAAGAAGTAGTAGCGCAGCAGATATGGATTGGTGCGCTCGGCGAGAAACGGCACGTCGTGCTCGGCGATCGCGCGCTTCACATGCTCATCCAGCGGGTAGCGCGCGAGCACCTTGTCGCGCTCGGCGCGGAATTCGGCGGCGAGGGCGGGCGACTGCAAATCGAAGAAAAGCTTCGAGAGCCAGTAGTCGCGCATCATTCGGCCTTCAGCCCCGCCGCTCTTACGATATCGCGGAAGCGCTCGTGGTCACGCCGCATGCGGCTGCCGAACTGCGCCGGCGTCTCCTTCAGCGGCTCGAGGCCGCCGTCGGCGAGGCGCTTCTGCACCAGCGGATCGTCGAGCATGGCGTGGATCTGGCGGTTGAGCTGCGTCACGATGCGCTCGGGGGTGCCGCGCGGCGCGACGACGCCGAACCAGGTGGTGAGCTCGAAGCCCGGCAGCCCGGCTTCCGCAGCCGTTGGAATGTCGGGTGCCGCGGCGAGGCGCTTCGATTGCGACACGGCGAGTACGCGCACCGTGCTCTGCGTGCGCACCACGCCGAGGCCGACGAAGAGCGCCTGCACCTGTCCGGCCAGCAGATCGGCGAGCGCGGGCCCGGCGCCGCGGTAGTGCACCGGGGTGAGCCGCACGCCCGCGACCTGGCAGAAGAGCTCGCCCGCGAGGTGCGGGATCGTGCCGGGACCGGCCGAGCCGTAGTTGAGCTTGCCCGGCTCGCGCTTCGCGGCGGCGATGAATTCGCTCAGACTGCCGACGCCGAGCCTGGCATCCACGGCGACCACCACCGGCGAGGAAGTGAGCGGCGCGACCGGCGCGAGATCGGCGAGCGGATCGAACGGCATGTCCTTCACCACGAACGGATTGATCGCGACGTTGCCCACCTGGATCTGCGCGAGCGTGTAGCCGTCGGGCGCCGCCTTCGCCACCGCGTCGCCCGCCATCACGCCGCCCCCGCCGCCGCGGTTCTCG
>VBCP01000207.1 GCA_005888925.1 Betaproteobacteria bacterium
TGATGGCGGCGATGGCGATCATGGTGGCGTCGTTTCGCCAGTCGGTCGACGACTGGCTCGCCACGGTGCTGCCGGCGGAGCTCTATTTCCGCACCACGCAAGCGGGCGACACCGGGTTTCTCGAGCCCGCCTTCGTCGACCGGGTGCGCAGCCTCCCGGGCATCGCGCGCGTCGATTTCCTGCGCAGCGGCCGCGTGATCCTCGATCCGGCGCGGCCGCCGCTCGTGCTGATCGCGCGCGATCGCGCGGCGCTCGCCTTTCCGCTGGTCGAGAAGCTGCCGGCGGTGCCTGCGCATTCCATCTGGGTCAGCGAAGCGGTGAAGGACATCTACGGCTTCGCACCCGGCATGAGTGTCGAGCTGCCACTGCTGGGCAAGAGCCACCCATTCACGATCGCGGGCGTGTTCCGCGACTATGCCCGCCAGCACGGCGCGATCCTCATCGATCGCAAGGACTACGCAGCGCTCACCGGCGACCAGCGCGTGAACGACGGCGCGCTGTGGCTCGCGCCGGGCACGACGCCCGCGGCGATGATGGGAGCGCTGCGCGCGCTGCCCGGCGGCGAGCAGCTCGACATGGCGGACTCGGGCGAGATCCGCAGCCTGTCGCTCCGGATCTTCGATCGCAGCTTCGCCGTGACCTACGCGATGGAGGCGGTCGCGGTGCTGGTGGGCCTTTTTGGACTTTCGTCCAGCTTGGGCGCGATGGTCCTCGCACGCCGGCGCGAGTTCGGCATGCTGCGTCACCTCGGTCTCACGCGCGGCCAGATCCGCCGCATGCTCGCCGCCGAAGGTGCGCTCCTCGCGGCGCTCGGCGCCGCGGCCGGGCTGGTCTGCGGCACGGCGATCAGCCTGGTGCTGGTCTACGTGGTGAACCGCCAGTCGTTCAACTGGAGCATCGAGCTGCATCCGCCGCTCGCGCTTCTCGCTTCGCTCGTCGCCATACTCGTGGCACTGGCGATCGCGACCGCCATCGTTTCGGGGAGGGAAGCCATGGGGATAGGCCCGGTGCGCGCGGTGCGCGAGGACTGGTAGCTCAATAACCGGCGGGAACGTCCATCGTTCCCTCGCCGGTAATCACGGTGGCGCCGCCGACTTTGATTCGCACTATGCGTCCGCCGCGCTTTTCAGCGGACGCTTCGAGCTTGCTCGGCCGGCCCATGGCAACGCCCTGGTCGATGCGCCAGGTGAAGCTCCCGTCCGCGGCAGGCAGCCGGCTGGCGAGCACACCGGCCAGCGCGACCGCGCCCGAGCCGGTCGCGGGGTCCTCCTCGATGCCGAGGGCCGGGGCAAACATGCGCACGTAGAGCTCTTGCTCGCCGGCGAAGAAATAGAGATGCGGCGACCATGCGTTGGCGAAATGCTTGCTCCAGGCAGTGCGGTCGAGTGCGGCGCGATCCACCGCAGCGCGGTCGGCGAGCCGAACGAAGCAGAAGCGCACGCCGCCGTTCGCAAACCACGTCTCGACCACGGCCGACGGGTCGAGCGAGAGCGCAGCCGCGGCTGCGCCCTTCGCCGGTTGCGCCGCCGGAACTTCGATCGGGCGCTCGCTGATCAGATGGGCGTAGATGTCCCCGCCGCGCAGCGCGAGCTCGACCGGGACGAGCCCGACGCCTTCCTCGAGCACGATCGTCCCGGGAAGATCGACGCGGCGCAGGCGCGCGAGCACCGCGGCCGTGCCGACCGTCGGATGGCCGGCGAAAGGCAGCTCGGTCTTCGGCGTGAAGATGCGCACGTGCGCGGCGTGCTGCGGCTCCCTTGGGGGCAGAACGAAGGTGGTCTCGGCGAAGTTGAATTCGCGCGCGATGGCCTGCATCGCGCGATCCGAAATGCCGGTGCCGTCCGGAAAGACCGCGAGCTGGTTGCCGGTGAATGGGCGATCGGTGAAGACGTCGGCGATGAAGAAGCGGTGGGCCATCCGAATAGCATAATCGACGGATGCGGCGCAGAGCCTTCCTCGGCCTCACGTTCCTGCCGGCGGCCGCCTGGGCGGAAAAGATCCGCTACCCCGCGGTCAAGCCGCGTCCGCTCGAGTTTCCGCGCGACCATGGCGCGCATCCCGAATTCCGCAGCGAGTGGTGGTACCTCACCGGATGGCTCGATGGGCCGCTCGGCTTCCAGATCACGTTCTTCCGCGCGCGGCCGGAAGAGCAAAGCGACAATCCGAGCAGCTTCAATCCCCGCCAGGTGCTCTTCGCCCACGCGGCGCTTTCCGATCCCAAGCGCGGTCATCTGGTGCACGACGAGCTCGCCGCTCGAGCCGGCCATTCGCTCGCCGAGGTCGAGACGCAGCGGACCGGCGTGTGGATCGACGATTGGTCGCTGTATCTCGAAGGCAATCGCTATCACGCCAAGATCGTCGCGCGTGAGTTCGACTTTGACCTCACCTTTTTCATACATGACAAGCCCGTGCTCCAGGGCGACAACGGCTACAGCCGCAAGGGCCACCGGCCGGAGGAGGCGAGCTACTACTACAGTCATCCGCAACTCGGCGTGGTCGGCAGCGTCAACGGCAAGCAGATCACCGGCAGCGCCTGGCTCGACCACGAATGGTCGAGCGCCTACCTCGCGCCCGAGGCCGCGGGCTGGGACTGGACCGGGATCAATCTTTTCAACGGCCAGTCGCTCACGGCTTTTCAGATGCGCGCCAAGGCCGGCGGCACCCATTACGCGCCGCCCGGCGTGACCTTCAAGCCGCTGCGGACGTGGAAGTCCCCGCGCACCGGCGTCGAGTATCCGGTGTCGATGCAGGTCAATGACCTGCGCCTCGAGCCGCTGATGGACGACCAGGAGCTCGACGCGCGCGCGAGCACCGGCACCATCTACTGGGAAGGCGCGGTGCGCGCGTTCAAGGACAAAAATGAAGTGGGCAGGGGATATCTAGAGCTGACGGGCTACTGGAAGCCGATGAAGCTCTGAATTCCGGACAACGTCCGTAATTATTTTCTCCTGAACGCCGACAAGGCCACGCCGGCAAGAATCAGCGCAATACCGACGAAATGGAACCACGCTGGATACTCGTGAAGAAAAATCACGGAAAGTAAAACACCGAAGGCCGGCATCAGGTGCAGCGTGACGCCGGCGCGCGCGGGGCCGAGGCGAGCGACGACATAGCTCCAACCGGCGTAGGCGAGTAGCAGCGAGCCGATCGCCGAATACAGCACCGCCAGCGCTCCTGGCTTCGACGGGCTGAGCGTCGCACCCGTGATCGCCTCGAAGAAGAGCCACGGCACCATGAACAGCAGGCCGATGGCGCACACCATGCAAAGGAGCTCGATCACCTCGAGGCGATCGCGCTTCACGCGCAGCAGCACCGTGTACCCCGCCCACATCACCATCGAGGCGAGCGCCATCAGGTCGCCGAAGTTGAAGGAGAGCCGCGCGACGTCGCCGTGCGTCGCGATGATCGCCACGCCGACGAACGAGATCGCGACGCCGGTCCATTGCCGCGCGACGATGCGCTCGCCGAGCCCGAGCGTCATGAGCAGGATGAAGATCGGCGTGGTGGAGAGATAGAGAATGCCGCTCGCCGCGGTGGTGTAGTGCAATCCGAGCCACTGCAGCGCGAGATGCGGTCCGCCTCCGGCCAGGCCAAGCGCGCCGAGCACCAGCCAGTCACGCCGGCTCAGCTGCGGCAGCTTGCGACGCAGCCCGGCGAAGGCGAAGGGAAGAAGAATCGCGAGCACGACGACCAGCCGCCCCACGGTCGCTACTCCCGGCGAAATATCGTCGCGCACCGCGCGCGCCACGATCCAGTTGCCCGACCACAGCAGGAGCGTGGCGATCAGCACCAGCCAGGTAGTGAAACGCATGAAGGCGCCGATTATCGCGTGCTACATTCGCCGCATGCCTTTCGCGACTGCGGCGGGCCGCTCGATCGCTTACGAATGGACGGGTGATAGTGCGAGCGGCAAGCCGACGCTGGTTTTTCTCCACGAAGGACTCGGCTCGATCCGGCAGTGGCGCGACTTCCCGGCGAAGGTTGCGGCCGCGACCGGCTGCCGCGCGCTCATTTACGACCGGTATGGCTATGGGCAGTCGGAGGTGCTCGCGGAAGCGAAACGCACCGTGCGCTTCATGCACGATGAGGCGCTGCACGCCCTGCCCGAGCTCCTCAAATCGCTGAAGCTGGAAAATCCGGTGCTGATCGGCCACTCGGACGGCGCCTCCATTGCACTGATCCACGCGGGCGCGGGCCACGATGTGCGCGGCGTCGTGGCGATGGCGCCGCATGTGTTCATCGAGCCGCTGTGCCTTAACTCCATCGTTATCGCCGCGCAGCAGTTCGAGACCACCGATTTCGCGGAAAAGCTCGGCCGCTATCACCGCGACGCACGCAAGACGTTCTACGGCTGGGCCGACGTCTGGCTCGACAAGGACTTCAAGAGCTGGGACATCCGCGACGACTATCTGCCGAACGTGAAGTGTCCGGTGCTCGCGATCCAGGGCTACGACGATGTCTACGGCACGATGGCGCAGCTCGATGAGCTCGCATCGCGCGTGAAGGGACCGTGCGAGCTCCTTAAGCTCGAGGACTGCGGCCATGCGCCGTTTCGCGAGCAGCCGGAGCAAACCCTGGCCGCCGTCACCCGGTTCGTGGCGGGCCTTTGAAGAGCCGCGGTGGAACTCTCGTTACTGTGCGTACTTGATCCCGCGGCGCTCGAGCAGGCGCAGGAGCGCCGGCCAATCCTTGTGCGCCGCCGGGCGCATCGGCCGCTGCAGCGCCGCGGTCGACACCTTGGCCGCGTCGTCGGACATGAGCTGCACGTTGTGCATGCCGCCGGCGAGCGCATCGACCTGGATCTGGCAGGCGCAGTCGAGGTAGTACATGATCTCGAACGCTTCACGCACGGTCTCGCCGAGCGCCAGCACGCCGTGGTTGCGCAGGATCATGGCTTTCGATTTTTTCCCCAGATCGCGCGCCATGCGCGCCTGCTCTTCCTTGTAGAGCGCCACGCCCTCGTAGTCGTGGTAGGTGATCTCGGCGTGCACGCGCATCGCGTGCTGGCTGATCGGCAGCAAACCGCATTTCATCGCCGAGACCGCGACGCCGGAGCGCGTATGGGTGTGGATCACGCAGTTGATCTCGGGACGCGCGGCGTGCATGCAGCTATGGATGATGAAGCCGGCTTCGTTAACGCCCATGCCGACCGGGTCGTCCTTGATCTTGCCTTCGGCGTCGATCCTCACCAGGCTCGAGGCGGTGATCTCGTCGAACATCAGCCCGTAGGGGTTGATGAGGAAGTCCTCGGTGCCGGGCACGCGCGCCGAGAAGTGCGTGTAGATCAGATCGGTCCACTTGTAGACCGCGGCGAGCTGGTAGGCGGCGGCGAGGTCGACCCGCATCTGCCACTCTTCCTTGGTGACGCGGTCGCGTACTGATGGGGTGCCAATAGTCTTAAGATTCGCGCTCATGGGCGCCAATGATACTCCGCAGATAGCAAGCCTTGATGAACTCCAGCGCGAGCTCGCCGCGCGCAACATGACGCCGGGCTGGAGATGCACTCGGAATTCGTGCCGGCGCACTGGCGTTACGCCGAGGCGAAATGGGCGATGCAGGCGGCCGGGCGCCTCATCGGCACCGATCGCGCCGAGCGGCGCAACTTCGTGATGCGCAACCCGATTTCCGGCAACGACTACGCCACCTTGCGCACCCTGATCGCCGCGTATCAATCGATCCTGCCCGGGGAGAAGGCGCGCACGCATCGCCATGCGCCGCACGCGCTGCGCGTGATCCTGGACGCGAAGGGCGCCTACTCGGTGGTCGACGGCGACAAGCATCCGATGGAGACCGGCGACATCGTGCTCACGCCCGGCTGGTGCTGGCACGGGCATGGCCACGACGGCACCGAGCAGGCCTACTGGTTCGACGGGCTCGACGTGCCGCTCACGCGCCTGCTCGAGCCGATGTTCTTCGAGGAGCATCCCGAGGGCTTCGCGCCGGTGAAGCGCGTCACGGAAACGTCGCCGATGCGCTTTCGCTTTTCTGACACGCTGAGCAAGCTCGCGCTGGCGCCGGATAGCGTTCACTTCGGCAGGACGATCGACATCCCCGCGCCGACGATGCCGACCCTCACGCTCAAGGTGCACGCCTGGCCCGCGGGCTGGCGCAACGTGCCGTACCGGCACGCGGCGAACACGATCTACGTCGTCATGCGCGGCCGGGGACGCTCGACGATCGGCGAGTCCGCGTTCGACTGGGAATTCGGCGACACCCTCGCCGCGCCGGCGTGGTCGCGCATCGAGCACCACGCGGCCGAGGAGACGGTGATGTTCAGCATGAGCGACGAGCAGCTGATGCGCTGGGCGCGCTATTACCGGCTGGAGGCGGTGTGATGCTGAACGGCTTGCGGTGGTTTGGCCTGGCGGCGCTCGCCCTTTCGCTCGGCGCCCCGGCACAGCAACTCTACGGCGTAGCGACGATCGCGCCGGGAACCATGCTGCACACGCTGGGCTCGGTGATCGCGAAGGTCGCGCAGGACAATTCGAAGCTGCAGCTGCGCGTGCAGGGCTACGGCGGCGATGCACCCGCGCTCGATGCCGTCAACAACAAAAACTCGGATTTTCTCGCGCTCGAGATCGGCGAGACGGCGGACGCTTACCACGGCCGCGGCAACTGGCAGGGCAAGGGCCGGCCCAATCTGCGCATGGCGATGACCATGTTTCCGATCATGGTCGCGCCTTACGTGCGCAAGGACTCGAGCGTCCAGTCGATCGCGGACCTGAAGGGCAAGCGCGTGCCGGGCATGTGGGCGCAGCAGACCGGCGTCCTGCAGCACACGATGGCGATGCTCGCGAACGGCGGCCTCGCGTACAGCGACGTGGTGAGCGTCCCGGTGGTGAACGTGGTGCGGGGCGCGGACGACTTCAAGGCGGGAAAGCTCGACGTGCTGTACTTCGCGGTCGGCGCGCCGAAGGTGCAGGAGGTCGCCTCGTCAGTTGGCGGCCTGAGGCAACTGCCGTATGCGAACACGCCGGAGGCGCTCGCGCGAATGCACGCGGTGCGCCCGGAGTATTACGTGGTCGAGCTGAAGCCTGCGCCGCACATCGTGGGCATCGACAAGCCGACCTGGGTGCAGGCGTTCGATTTCATCATCGGCGTCGGCGCGCACGTGCCCGACGAAGCGGTGTACGAATTCGTAAGAGCGGTGCATGCCAACCGCAAGGCGCTCGGCGAAGGCCATCCGACGCTCAATCTGTTCAATCCCGACAACGCCGGCAAGCTGCAGCCGAGCCTGCCGCATCATCCCGGCGCGATCCGCTTCTTCAAGGAAGCGGGCATCTGGCGGGGATGAGCTCATGAAGCTGCGCCGCATCGTCACGGGGCACGACTCGCTCGGGAAAGCGGCCGTGTGGCGGGACGCAGCGGCGACCAACCAGTCGAGCCGGGTCGAGAAGATCATCTCGACCCTCATCTGGACCACCGACGAGACCCCTTTCGATTACACGCGCGATGAGGACATGGGCGAGCGCAAGCTCGGCATCGCGCCGCCGCCGGGCGGCACGCGCTTCTCGCTGATCGAGATCCAGCCGGGCAACGCGGCCTACATGCATCGCACCGACAGCCTCGATTACGTGATCTGCGTCGCCGGAGAGATCGACATGGAGCTCGACGGCGGCAGCACCGTCAAGATGGCGGCGGGCGACGTCATGGTCCAGCGCGGCACGAACCACGCCTGGGTGAACCGCAGCAATTCGCCCTGCCGGCTCGCGGTGGTGCTGGTCGACGGCAAGCCGAAGCGTTGACCGGAAATCGGTCAGACCCCGACTTCTTCGCTCTCCATCGCCCCCACCGCCTCCAGCAGCAGCTCGGCGCGGTTCTCCTTCAGCCCGTCGGCGTCCGACAGCATCCGGCGCCAGAGCCGCGCGCGCGGCGCGCCGTGGTAGAGCCCGAGCATGTGGCGGACGATGCCCCGCAACGGAACGTCGCGGTGGTGCCGGCAGTACTCGACCATACGGGAAACCACGCCCGCGCGCGTCTTTCCGGCATCGGCAAGCAGCCAGGGATCGTGATACGCGGCGCGGCCGAGCATGACGCCGTCCACCCTGACCCACTGGGCTTCGATCTGCGTCCGCGACGTGATGCCGCCGTTGATCACGAATTCCAGCTGGGGAAAGTCGCGCTTGAGTTGATAGACGTACCCATACTTGAGCGGCGGCACCTCGCGGTTCTCCTTCGGCGAAAGCCCCTTCAGTACCGCGTTGCGCGCATGGACGATGAACGTGCAGCAGCCTGCCTGCGACACCGTGCCGACGAAATCGCGCACGAAGCCATAGTTCTCGACCTGGTCGATGCCGATGCGGTGCTTCACCGTCACCGGCAGCTTTGCCGTGTCGCGGATCGCGCGCACGCACGCCGCAACCAGCACAGGCTCGGCCATCAGGCAGGCGCCGAAGGCGCCGCGCTGCACGCGCTCGCTCGG
>VBCP01000206.1 GCA_005888925.1 Betaproteobacteria bacterium
ACGCTGAAGGAGTTGGTGGCCTACCTGAAGACGCAGCCCGGCAAGCTCACGTTTCCCTCGGCCGGTAACGGCAGCATGCCGCATCTCGCGGGCGAGCTTTTCCAGAGCCTCGCCGGCGTGCAGCTGGTGCACGTTCCCTACAAGGGCAGCGGGCAATCGATGCAGGATCTGCTCGGCGGCCAGCATCTCGTCGCCTTCGACACCATGCTGGCATCGGCGCCGCACGTGCGCTCGGGCAAGCTGCGCGCCGTAGCGGTATCGACCGCGCAGCGCGTGCCGTCATTCCCGGAGGTACCGACGGCCGAAGAAGCCGGCGTGCCGGGCTATGTGGTGATCACCTGGTACGGCGTGTTCGCGCCTGCCGGCACCCCGGGTGCGATCGTGAACCGGCTGCACGCCGAGATGGTCAAGGCGATGCAGACGCCCGATGTGCGCGCGAAGCTCGAGGGCATCGGCGCCGACGGCAGCGTGTCGCGCTCGCCCGAGGAATTCGCGGCGCTGGTGCGCGCCGACACCGCGCGCTACGCCAAGATCGTGAAGGACATCGGCTTGAGGATCGATTGACCCTCAAAGTCACAGCGAGCGGCGAAGCGCTGGGCGCCACGATCGAGGGCCTGAATCTCGCGAGGCCCTTGCAGCCCGCCGAGCTCGACAGCGTGCTCAAGGCGCTGGGCAAGCACGGCGTCGTGCGCTTTCCGCGCCAGGAGCTCACCGGGCGCGAGCTGCGCGACTTCAGCCGGCAGCTCGGCGACCTGGAGATCAACGTCGCCTCGCACGCGTACCAGGAGCCCGGTGTCCCCGAGGTGATGATCCTCTCGAACATCGTCGAGAACGGAAAGCCGATCGGCCTCGCCGACGCGGGGCAGGGCTGGCACACCGACATGTCCTACAGCCGGATGATCGCCTTCGCCAACGTGCTCTACGGCATCAAGATCCCGCGGCGCAACGGCGAGACGCTCGGCGCCACGCAGTTCAGCAACATGCAGGCGGCGTATGCCGAGCTGCCGGCGGACGTGAAGAAGACGCTGGAAGGCAAGTCGGTGCTGCACGACTTCAACAAATTCTGGGAGATGATGCGCCGCGAGAAGGGCAGCAAGCGGCCGGCGCTCACCGAGGCGCAGCGCAAGGCCAAGCCACCGGTCTCGCATCCCGTGTTCCTCAGGCATCCGCTCACCGGCAAGAGAGTGCTCTACGCGAATCCCGGCTATGCGATGCGCATCAACGAGCTGCCCGAGAAGGAAAGCGACGAGATGCTGGAGTTCCTGTTCGAGCACCAGCTCAAGCCCGCGTACGTCTACACGTCGCGCTGGGAAGAGGGCGACGTCCTGGTGTGGGAGGACATCGGCACAATCCATAACGCCGTCGCCGACTACGGTCCCGACGAGCACCGCTTCGTCAAGCGCTGCCAGGTGATGGCGAACCGCTATTTCCGCGAGGACGAGCTATGAGACGCGTCGCCTTGCTCGCTGTCCTGCTCGCGGTCGCCGTCGGCGCCGGCGCGCAGACCTACCCGGCGAAGCCGGTGCGCCTCATCGTCGGCTTCGCGGCCGGCGGGCCGACCGACGTCATCGCGCGCCTCATCGCGCAGGACATGACGGCGTCGACCGGGCAGGGATTCATCGTCGAGAACCGGCCCGGCGCGAACGCGATCATCGCCACCGAGGCGGTGGCGCGCGCCGCGCCCGACGGCTATACCGTGCTCTTCTCATCGCTGTCGCTGCTCGTCAACGCGATCCTGCAGCCGGACAAGGTGAAGTACGACCCGTTCAAGGACTTCGCGCCGGTGAGCAACGCGGCCAATCTGCCGCAGGTCGTCGTGACGAGCCCGGCCACGGGACTCAATTCCATGCGCGAGCTGATTGCGGCGGCGAAGGCGAAGCCGGGCGAAGTGAGCTACGCCACCTCGGGCATCGGCGGCTCGACGCATCTCGCCGGCGCGATGCTCGAGACCGCCACGGACACGAAAATGATCAACGTGCCGTTCAAGGGCAACGGCCCGGCGCTCGCCGAGGTGATGTCGGGCCGCGTGACGTTCATGTTCTACCCGGTGATCGGCATCGCCGAGCAGGTCGCCGGGAAGAGGCTGAAGGTGCTTGCCGTCGGCACCACCGAGCGCCATGCCGATTTTCCGGGCGTGCCGACGCTAGCCGAGGCGGGGCTTCCGGGCTTCGAGGCCACCGCGCCGTGGGTCGGCATCCTCGCGCCGGCGGCCACGCCGGCGCCGATCGTCAGTCGCCTCGCCGATGAGATGCGCAAGTCACTCGCCAGAACCGAGACGCGCGAGCGCATGCGCCAGCTCGGCGCCGTGACCGTCGCCGACACGCCGGCGCAGTTCGCCGCGTTTCTGAAGAAGGACTACGAGCGCTGGGCGCAGGTCATCCGGACTTCAGGGGTCAAAGCGGAGTGACGTAGCCCTCGAGCGGCGCCGTGACTTCACCGCGCCGGATCGGCACGCACTCGGGCGGGAAATCCTGGCGGAAGCGCCCGCCGTGATCGAGCACGCGGTCGATGAAGATCTTGAGGCGCCCCATCGCGCCGGTCGGCAGGTCGTGCAGCACGAGGAGTGTCCAGGGCTGCGCCAGGCATTGCGCAAGCGCCACCTCGGCCCAGCCGCGCGGGTCTTCCCAGTCTCGCGGGATCGCGTTCCAGAGCACGCAGGTCATCTTCTCCTTGCGCAGGATGTCGACAGCCGCGGGGCTCAGCAGGTGCGTGCCGAGCTCGCCGCCGCCGCCGAAGGGCCGGAAGAGCCGATCGGGATGCGCGAGCTCGTCGATCGCGCCTTCGGTCTCGATGATCTCGGCGAGCACGCGCGCCCCATCGGCGATGCGCCCGAGCGGCTGGCTGTGCGTCCAGGTGTGGTTGCCGATCCAGTGGCCCTCGGCGTGCGCGCGCTTGGCGATGGCGCGGCGCTCGCGCTCGGCGAGCTTGGAGCCGAGGACGAAGAAGGTGGCCTTGATGCCCGCCGTGTCGAGGATGTCGAGCACGCGCGGTGTCACCGCGGGCTCGGGGCCGTTATCGAAGCTGAGCGTGACCTCCACCCCTGGTTTGCTACTCCGGCCCGCCGCCGTAGCCGGTGCGCTGGCGGTACTCCATGTTGCCGTCACTCCATCCCACCATGTAAGACTGCTCATCGGGCTTGACGCCGAAAGTGGCGCAGCGGTAGCTGTACTGATCGATCATCGCGCGCGAACCGTAGAGCTCGCCGTCGAGCTTGCCGAGCTGGTACCAGTTGGTGCTGCGGCATTCGCTTTCGCTGAGCGAAGCGCATGCGCTTAGGAACGCTACGAATAGGACGGCTGCGTGCAATGGGGTCTCCTGTTGCGCCAAGAATAGCCGCCGTGCCTGTCAACCGCCCTTCGCGCGAGTCATGAACACCAGGCGCTCGAAAAGGTGCACGTCCTGCTCGTTCTTGAGAAGCGCACCGTGCAGCGGCGGGATGATGGTCTTGCGGTCCTTGGAGCGCAGCGCGTCCGGCGGGATGTCTTCGGCGAGCAATAGCTTCAGCCAGTCGAGCAGTTCCGAAGTGGAGGGCTTCTTCTTCAGCCCAGGCACTTCGCGCACCTCGAAGAACACTTCCATCGCTTCGCGCAGCAAGGACTTCTTGAGCGTCGGGAAATGCACCGCGACGATCTTCTCCATCGTCTCCTTGTCGGGGAAGCGGATGTAGTGGAAGAAGCAGCGCCGCAGGAAGTCTCGTAGACGTAGAACTCCATGCGGTCCAGCTCGCGCAGGAGGTCGTTCGGGAACTCGATGTCGGCCTTGTCGACCTCGTCGATCAGCAGCACCACCGGCGAGTCGGCGGTGAAGGCCTGCCACAGCATGCCCTTCACGATGTAGTTGTGGATGTCGTGCACGCGCTGGTCGCCGAGCTGCGAATCGCGCAGCCGGCTGACGGCGTCGTACTCGTACAGGCCCTGCTGCGCCTTGGTGGTCGACTTGATGTGCCATTCGAGCAACGGCAACCCGAGCGAGCGCGCCACCTCGACCGCGAGCATGGTCTTGCCGGTGCCCGGCTCGCCCTTGACGAGCAGCGGCCGCTCGAGCGTGATCGCCGCGTTGACCGCGAGCGTCAGGTCGTCGGTGGAAACGTAGGCGTCGGAGCCCTTGAATCGCATGCCTAATTGTAAACTGCGCGCAAACTTGGCTAGAATCCGACGCCTTCCAGACAAATCACTAGAACAAGCGTGAAGCAACTCCTATTTTTCCTGCTCGCCGCGGCGCTCGCCGCGAGCGCGTTCGCGCAGGACAAAAAGAAGGCGGCAGACAAGGCGCCGGAGAAGCTGGCCGCCGCGAGCCCGGCGATATCCACCGAGAATTTCCACGCGCAGTGCATCGGCTGCCACGGCATCCCGGGCTACAAGACCGCGTTCCCGGAGGTCTACCACGTGCCGAAGATCGCCGGGCAGCAGCCCGGCTACATCGTTGCCGCGCTCAAGGCCTACAAGTCCGGCGAGCGCTCGCATCCGTCGATGCGCGGCATCGCCGCGAGCTTGAACGAAGAGCAGATGAAGGCGCTCGCCGATTATTACGGAGCGCCCGCGAAATGAGGCGCCTTGTGCCCATCCTCATCGGGGCGGCGCTCGCGTTCAGCGTACAGGCGGGCAATGCGGAGAAGGGCAAGCAGAAAGCGGCACAGGTCTGCGCGGCTTGCCATGGCCCCGACGGCAACAAGCCGTCGGCGCCCGACCAGCCGGTGCTCGCAGGGCAGTACTACGACTATCTGGTGCGCGCGCTAGGGGACTACAAGAACGGCCGGCGCAACAACGCCATCATGAAGGGTTTCGCCGGCCAGCTTTCCAAGCAGGACATCGACGATCTCGCCGCCTGGTTCTCGAGCCAGACGAAGAGCTCGCTGCACGACCAGCGCTAGATCGTATTGTCTTTCCGCTCGGCGCGGCCCACGAGCTCTTCCCAGAGCCCGTCGGTCGACTTGCGCAGCAGGATCTCGGGCTGCGGCTCGAGCACGTACCGCAGGCCGCGCCGCACCTCTTCGCCGAGCTCCATCGGCTGCCACAGCACCATGCCGGCGAAGAAGCGCGCCTGCTGCGGCTGGCTCTTGTCGAAGGCGACGTAGAACCCGGGCGCGAGCTGCAGCGAGCGGCCGCCGGGGCTTTCGCGGCCCTTGATCATCGCGAAGATCACCTCGGGGCCGGTCGGTCCGCCGAGGTACACGGGGTCGACGACCTTCTGCGACGGCAGGTGCTTCGGGAAGAGCTTGCCCAGCGTCATGGTGGTGGGCTTGTTGACGATGAAGCCCACGTGGCGATCGTCGCCCAGCGGCCGGGCGACGAGGATGCTCGAGCCGTAGATGCGGTCTTTGAGGTTGCGTTTCGCGACCAGCAGGACCGTGTCGGTGATATCGGCGGACCAGGCTAGCGGCGCGCAGAGCGCCAGAGCGATCACGGAAAGCAGGGACAGGAATCTCATGGCGCCATCTCCTGGTTCGGTGACCCCATCATGCCGGGCGCAATGTGTAAGGCCGGCGGCCCGCGCCTAGTCCGTTCGGGGTCGGAAAGGCACCTTCAACGCGACTTTTTTGCTCCGCCGCGGCGCGCCAGGCACTCGAGATAGGCGGCGGCGTCGGGCGGGGCCCCGTCCCGCTGCGCGCGCCACACCGTCTCCGCCAGGCACTCGATCGCCTCGTGCAGGGCGTCATGGCGCTGGCCGCGGCGCTGCACCAGCGCGCGGAAGTGCTCCGCGATCCCCGGCGGCTGGTCGATCGAGAGCTGCTCCTCGAGCGCCATGTGGAGGCTCAGGTGCAGGAAGGGGTTGGCCTCATCGACGTAGTCCTTCTCGCGGTAGCGCTCGGGATCGTTCAGCAGGGCGTGATACTCGGGGTGCGCGAGGATCACGTCGAGCGCGATGGTCTCGATCCCCACCAGCAGCTCTGCCGCGCGGTACTTGCGCCACGCCGTGAAGAACGTCTCCCGCACCTGCTCGCGCGAGGGATCGAACATTCAGGCCTTGGTCTTTTTACGGAACTCGCACAGGTCCCGGATCAGGCACTCCGGGCAGCCGGGCTTGCGCGCGATGCAGACATAGCGCCCGTGCAGGATCAGCCAATGGTGCGCGTTTTTCAGGAACTCGGGCGGTGTGAATTTCAGGAGGCGCTCTTCGACCTCCAGCGGGTCCTTGCCGGGCGCGAGGCCGGTCCGGTTGGCGACGCGGAAGATGTGGGTGTCGACCGCGACAGTGGGCTGGCCGAACGCGGTGTTGAGCACCACGTTGGCCGTCTTGCGACCGACGCCAGGCAGCTCCTCCAGAGCTTCGCGGTTCTGTGGCACCGCGCCGCAGTGCCGCTCGAGGATGAGCTGCGAGAGCGCGACCACGTTCTTGGCCTTGTTGCGGTACAGGCCGATGCGCTTGATGTACTCCTCCAGGCCCGCGACGCCGAGCTTCACCATCTGCTGCGGCGTGTGGTACTTCTCGAAGAGCACGGCGGTCGCCTGGTTCACCGACTTGTCGGTGGCCTGCGCCGAGAGCACGACGGCAACGAGGAGCTCGTAGGGCGTGCGGTATTTGAGCTCGGTGGTCGGGTTCGGGTTGGCGGCGCACAGGCGCCGGTAAATCTCGCGCCGCTTCTCGGGATTCATTTGCGCGCGAGCAGCGCGGCCAGGATGAGCTTGCGCTCCTCGGCGCCATGCGAGCGCACTTCGCTCCTCGCCAGGCGCTGCTGGCGGCTACGCCCGCGCTCGCCGGCGGCGCGCTTCAGCGCCGGCGTCCACTCGCCGCGGGGCGGCGCGAGGTCGATGCAGTCGACCGGGCAGGGCGGCAGGCACAGCTCGCAGCCGATGCACCAGTCCTCGACCACCGTGTGCATGTAGCCCTGCGCGCCGACGATCGCGTCGACCGGGCAGGCGTCGATGCAGCGCGTGCAGCCGATGCACGCTGCCTCATCGACCACCGCCACGGCATTGCGCCCAGGCTTTTGCTTCAAGGGACGCGCTTCGTACGCGCATCTTTGGCGCGCACGGAGTGGCAAGCGTGCTTACGATGGTTTAGAGCAAGATCGCGGGGGCCGTCTATGCAGCCAAGCAAACCGACGTTCAGGGCTGCTTCATATGGCGTCAGCCGCTCCGGGACTCGCTTAGGAATGGCCGATTTCATCGTGACATTTTATCCCGCGTGTCGTGCGCAAGCTGCGGGTGTGTAATCTCGCCCGCGCGCACCTGTACACCGGTACGAAGATCGTCATTCATCTGATTGAGCGCGAGCAGCTGGACATAGGGGAAAACTGCGCGCTCCAGCGCCAGGCTCGCGGTGCGCGCGCACGCGGCGGGCATGTTCGGCACGCAGTAGTGGACCACACTCTCCTCGATGTAGATCGGCCGGCTATGCGACGTGGCGCGCGAGGTCTCGGCGATGCCGCCCTGGTCGATGCCGACGTCCACCAGTGCCGAACCGGGCCGCATGCCGGCGAGCATGGTGCGGGTGATGAGCTTCGGCGACATCTGTCCCGGGGTCAGCACGCCGCCGATCACGAGGTCCGCGTCGACGATCGCCTGCGGGTCCAAGCCCGTCCGGTACGCCACGTCGGGATAGCTTTCCTTGAGCGCGGCGAAGCGGCGCTCGGTCCTCGCGAAGACCGTCACCCAGGCGCCGATGCCGTACGCAATGGCGAGCGCATTGGCGCCGACGTTGCCGGCGCCGAGGATTACGACCTTGCCCGGGGGCACGCCGTCGAGGCCCGGCAGCAGCACGCCGCTGCCGCCGTTCTGCTTCTGCAGGCACCAGGCGCCCACCTGCACCGCGAGGCGCCCGGCGATCGCCGACATCGGAGACAGGATCGGCAGCCCGGCATCCTGGCCGACCGTTTCGAACGCGATGAACGTAGCGCCGCTCGCGAGCGCCGCGTCCAGCAACGACGGCTCGGGCGCGAAGTGCTGGAAGCCGAAGATGGTTTGCCCGCGGCGCGGTTTCCGATACTCGGGCGGCTGCAATTCCTTCACCTTGACGACGAGCTCGCAGTCCCACGCGTCGCCGAGCGTGGCGCCGGCGGCGACGTAGTCGGGGTCCGAAAAGCCGACGCCGGCGCCCGCGCCCGGCTCGACCACGACCTCCCTTAACTGTGAAACGGCGGCCGGGGTCAGGGCGACGCGGAACTCGCCGTCCTTTATTTCCCGCGGAATGCCGATGCGCATTCGGAGACGAGGTCCGGGCCGCGGTAGATGAGGCCGGTGTAGAGCTGGACGAGTTGCGCGCCCGCGGCAAACTTTTCCTGGGCGTCGGCGCCGGACATGACACCGCCGGCGCCGATGAGGGTGGTTTCCCCTTTCAGCGCAAAAGCAAACTCGCGCAGCACGCGCGTCGCCATCTCGCGGATCGGGGCGCCGGAGAGGCCGCCGGCTTCGCCGGCATGGCGCAGGCCTTCGACGCCCTCGCGGGAGAGCGAGGTGTTGGTGGCAATCACGCCTTCGATGCCATAGCGTCGCACGGCATCGGCGATCGCGCCGATTTCATCGGTGTTCAGATCGGGCGCGACCTTGACCACCAAAGGCACGCGCCGGCCGTAGCGCTCGGCGAGCGGCTCGCGCAGTGCAGTGAGCCGCTTCACGAGGGCTTCGAGGTGATGTGCTTCCTGCAGGGTACGCAGGCCCTGCGTATTGGGCGAGGAAACGTTGATGGTGACGTACGAAGCGTGCGGGTAGACCTGCTTAAGACACAGCTCGTAATCGTCGATCGCGCGCTCGGGCGGCGTATCGGCATTCTTGCCGATGTTGATGCCGAGCACGCCGTTCCAGCGCGCGCGTCGCACGTTGGCGATGAAGGCGTCGACGCCGACGTTGTTGAAGCCGAAGCGGTTGATGATGGCGTCGCGCTCGGGCAGGCGGAAAAGCCGCGGCCGCGCGTTGCCGGGCTGAGCGCGCGGCGTCACCGTGCCGACCTCGACGAAGCCGAAGCCCAGCGCCGCGAGCGCGTCGATGTGTGCGGCGTCCTTGTCGAGGCCCGCGGCGAGGCCGATCGGGTTGGGGAACTCGATGCCCATCGCGCGCACCGGGCTGCGCGGCACCGGCGCGGAGAAAAGGCCGGCAACGCCCGCGGCGTACAGCGCCAGCTGGTGGGCGTTCTCTTCGTCTAGGGAAAAAAGGAGAGGGCGCGCAAGCCGGTACAGGCTCACGCTCGATTTTCTTCCGTCAGCCGGCGCCCGAGGCGCCGCCAGTTGCCGCCGGTGAAGCCTTCGATCGGCTCGAACTTGGACTTGTAGGCCATCTTCGGGCTCTCGCGGATCCAGTAGCCGAGGTAGAGGTACGGCAGGCCGAGGCGCCGGCACTGCTCGATCTGCCAGAGCACGTTGTAGGTGCCGAAGCTCGCGCCGCGGCGGTCGGGCTCGTAGAAGGTGTAGACCGACGACAGCCCGTCGGGCAGGAAGTCGACGATCGAGACCATCACCAGCTGGCCGGCATCGCGGAACTCGATCAAGCGCGTGTCGACGCGGCTCTGCAGCAGGAAGTGCGAGTACTGGTCGCGGCTGTCGTTGTCCATGCCGCCGCCCGAATGGCGCTTGGACTGGTAGCGCAGATACAGCGCGTAGTGCTCGAGGCGGAACTTGAGCGGCTGCGCGTGCGCGACGAGCGCGCCGTGCTGCTTCGAGGCGCGGCGCTGCGAGCGGTTGGCGACGAATTCGCCGACCGGGATGCGCACCGGCACGCAGGCCCGGCAGGCATCGCAATGCGGCCGGTACGTGAAGATGCCGCTGCGGCGGAAGCCGGCCTTGACCAGGTCGCCGTAGAGCTCGGTGTTGATGAGATGGCTGGGGGTCGCGACCTGCGAGCGCGCCATCCGGTCCGGCAGGTAGCTGCACGGATACGGCGCGGTCACATAAAACTGCAGTACGGCATGCGGCAGGTCGTTAAGACGCGACACGGCTCCACTTTCCAGTAGGCTCCGAGTAGTTTACCAAGGGCGCGAGGGCGCGCAAAAAGGCGCGGCGCGGGATCTCGCGCCCGCCGAGCGAGGCGAGCAGGGGCGTATGCATCTGGCAATCGATCAGAGGGAAGCCACGGCCCTTGAGTTCCTGAACCAGGGCCACCAACGCGACTTTCGACGCATCGGTGGCGCGCGAGAACATCGATTCTCCGTAGAACATGCGCCCGAGGGCCACCCCGTAGAGCCCGCCGACCAGATCAGGCCCGCGCCAGGTCTCGAAGCAATGCGCATAGCCCGCCTGGTGCAGTGCGAGATAGGCCGCGCGCATCGCGCGGCCGAGCCAGGTGCCTTCCTGCCGGTCGGCGCAGCCGGCGAGCACACGCTCGAACGCGGTGTCGACGCGCACCTCGTAGCCCTTGTTGCGCGCGTTCTTGGCGAGCGAGCGCGACACCTTGAGCTCATCGCAATGCAGCACCATGCGCGGGTCGGGCGACCACCAGAGGATCGGCTCGGCCGCGGAGTACCAGGGAAAGACGCCGCGCCGGTAGGCCTCGAGCAGGCGCGGCACCGATAGGTCGCCGCCCGCCGCGAGCAGGCCGTTCGGGTTCTTCATCGCTCGTTCCACCGGAGGGAAGGGATCGGCGCCCTCAATCCACGCTAACACTTCACCTGTTGGCGGCAGAAGTTCTCGAGCGGCTGCACGACGCAGGCGGCACCCACCGCGGCGCGCGCGGCCGCGCCATGCTCGAGCTGCAGCCGGAATGCGTACTTGTCGAAGAATTCGTTGAACAGCTCGCCGCCGAGCGTGCCGACGGCGAAGAGCTCGTCCGTCGCCGGCTCGTGCTCGAGCAGGATCGCGGCGAGCGGCTGCGGCGCGGGCCCCGCGACGACGCGCGCGCCTTCGGCCGGGTCGTACTGGCTGTGCTCGGAGCAGCAGTGGATCACCGCGCCGAAGCGGTTGCCGGCGCTCTTCGCCTCGCGGTAGCTGATGAAGCTGATGTCGCGCGTCGGGTAGGTGAGGCGGTGCGCGCAGATCGCCGAATAGGCGACGATCGAGCGCTCCGTGCCGACGCCGCCGTGCCATTCGTAGCGCTTTTCATCGGCGGTCCTCAACTGCGCCGAAGCCGCGGCCGGCCGGCCGAGGTTGAGGAGGAAGCAGGGCGTCGCCGCGTACGGATAGTGGAAGATCAGGTTGCGGCTCGCCGGCACCGCCTTACCCAGGAGCGGCGCGCCGCCGGCGTCCACCAGCTGCGCGCGCGAGTAGCGCCGCGGCTGCGCATCGGCGGCGACGGGGGCCGCCGCGGCCGCAGCCGAGGCGACGCAGAAGGCGACGAATTCGCGGCGTTCCATCGCTATAGATTAAGCGAGAATGTCCTGGGCGTGAAAGGCGAAAGTCCCGCGGGTCCGATCCTCGAACCAGCGTTTCAACGTCAGGCCTACGGTGCGAAACGCGATCTCCTTCCAGGGGATCGCCGCTTCCTCCATCAAGGCGATCTCCAGCGTCTCCTCGCCGGCCTTGAACTCGAGGTTGGAGAGCCGCGCGCGGTAGAAGAGATGCACCTGGTTGACCCGTGGAACTGAAATCAAAGTGAACGGCTCGCCGAGCTCGACCGCCGCGCCGGCCTCCTCGAGCGTCTCGCGCAGCGCCGCCTGCGCCGCGGTCTCGTCGTTCTCCATGAAGCCCGCCGGCAGCGTCCAGTAGCCGTAGCGCGGCTCGATGGCCCGCCGGCAAAGGACAGTAGCCGTAGCGCGGCTCGATGGCCCGCCGGCAAAGGAGGAGGCGTCCCTCGTGCTCCGGGATGGTGCCGACCACCAGCTTCGGGTTCTGGTAGTGGATCTCGCCGCAGCTGTCGCACACCCAGCGCGGCAGGCTGTCGCCCGGCGGTACGCGCTGCACCACGGCGGCGCCGCAGTTAGCGCAGAACTTCATCCGCCAGCTCGGCGAGCGACTTGACTTGCGCATCCGGCGCAAAGCCCAGCCGGTCGAGCGGCGCGCCGCCGCGGTTGATCCAATAGACGCGAAAGCCATAGGACTTGGCGCCGAGCGCGTCCCAGCAGTTGGAGGAGACGAAGCCGATGCGCTCCTTCGGCAGGTTCAGGCGGCGCACGGCGAGCTCGTACACCTGCGGCGCCGGCTTGAAGATTTTCAGCTCGTCGACGCTCAGCACCGCGTCGAAACGAAGCCCGGAGCTGCGCACCAGCGGGTCCAGCAGGTCGGGCGAACCATTGGACAGGATGGCGCGCTTCATCTTCATGCGCTCGAGCGCGGCCGGCACTTCGGGGAACGGCTCGAGCCGCAGGTATTCGGACAACAGCGCTTCCATCCGCTCCACGCTGAGCTCGAGCCCGAGCGCGGCGCAGGCGTAGGCGAGCGCCTCGCGCGTCACCTGCGAGAAGGGCACGTAGCGCTGCATCAGGCTGCGCTGCCAGGTGTATTCGAGCTGCCTGCTGCGCCACAGCTGCGAGAGCTGCGTGCCTTTGCCGGGGAAGCAGCTCTCGCAGCGCCGCACTACCGAGTGGACGTCGTACAGCGTTCCGTACGCGTCAAATACGAGAGCTTGTACGCTCATGTAAACTGAATTAGACCATGGTCGACCGCTACGCCGAGCTCTACGGCGGCTTCCGCTGGAGCGTGCCGGAGCGCTACAACATCGCGCACGCGTGTTGCGGCCAGTGGGCCGCCGACCGCAACCGCTTCGCGCTCTACTGGGAGGACGAGTCCGGGGCGGCCGCCGCGTACTCGTTCTGGGACGTCCAGCTCGCGGCCAACCGCCTGTCGAACGCGCTCGCGGGCCTCGGCGTCAAGCGCGGCGAGCGCGTCGCGATTATCCTGCCGCAGCGCCCCGAGACCGCGATCGCCTATATCGCGATCTTCCAGATGGGCGCGATCGCGCTGCCGCTCTCGCACCTCTTCGGCCCCGACGCGCTCGAGTATCGCCTCGCGCATGCCGAGGCGAGCGTCGCGCTAGTCGAGCCGACGACCATTGCGAACCTGTGGGCGGTGAAGGACAGGGTGCCGACGCTGCGCCATGTCATCGGCGTCGGCGGGGGGCGCGAAGCCGGCGTGCATGATTGGGAGGCGCTCCTCGCTCGCGCGATCCGCAGCTTCGCCGCCGTCGATACCGCGGCCAATGACCCGGCGCTCATCATCTACACGAGCGGCACCACCGGCGCCCCGAAAGGCGCGCTCGAAGCGCATCGCCTGATCATCGGCAACATCTCGGGATTCGTGCATTCGCACGACTTTTTCCCGCAGCCGGGCGACCTCTTCTGGTCACCCGCCGACTGGGCCTGGGCCGGGGGCCTGTTCGACGCGCTGTTGCCGAGCTGGTACTTCGGCATTCCGATCCTCGGCTACCGCGGACGCTTCGATGCCGAGCGTGCTTTCTATCTCCTCGACAAGTACGGCGTGCGCAATTCGTTCCTCTTTCCCACGGCGCTCAAGCTGATGATGAAGGCCGTGCCGCGCCCGCGAGAAAAGTATTCGTTGAACCTCAGAAGCATCATGAGCGCCGGCGAATCGGTGGGCGTCACCGTCATCGACTGGGCCAAGGCCGAGCTCGGCGTCACGATCAACGAGATGTTCGGCCAGACCGAGATCAACTACGTCGTGGGCAACTGCCAGGCTGGCTGGCCGGTCAGGCGGTGATCGACGACAAAGGCAACGAGCTGCCGCCCGGCGAGCTGGGCGAGATCGCGGTGCATAGAAGGGATGATCCGGTGTTCTTCCTCGAGTACTGGAAGAACCCGCAGGCCACGCGCGACAAGTTCGTCGGCGACTGGGGCTGCACCGGCGACCAGGGCAAGACCGACGCCGAGGGCTACTTCTGGTACCAGGGCCGCTCCGACGGCGTCATCAAGGGCGCGGGCTATCGCATCGGGCCGGCCGAGATCGAGAGCTGCCTGGTGAAGCACCGCGCGGTGGCCAACGCCGCGGTGATCGGCAAGCCCGACGAGACGCGCGGCGCGATCGTCAAGGCGTTCATCGTGCTGCAGCCCGGCGAGTCGCCTTCGCAGGCGCTGATCGAGGACATCCAGGGCCATGTGCGCGGGCGCCTCGCGCCCTACGAGTATCCGCGCGAGATCGAATTCATCGACGCGCTGCCGATGACCACCACCGGCAAGGTCCAGCGCAAGGAATTGCGCAGGCGCGAGGAAGCGAAGCTACGTAGGGCGTGAAGCGCGTCCTGCTAGTGGGGGCGGGGCATGCGCATGCCTGGGTCCTCTCGTCGCTCGCCAAGGCGCCCATCTATGGCGCGCGCTTCACCCTCGTCTCGCCGTCCGCGCGGCAGCTCTATTCCGCGATGCTGCCCGGCGTGATCGCCGGCCATTACCGGCGCGAGGAGGCCGAATTCGACGTGGCGCTGCTCGCCGAGCGCGCGTACGCGGAGTTCATCCCCGGCACGGTCGAGAGCCTGGACGCCGAGCGTCGCATCGCGATCTTGAGCGACGGGCGCGAGATCGCCTTCGATATGGCGTCGCTCAACGCCGGCTCCAGAACCGAGGATGCGGTGCCCGGCAGCCGCGAGCATGCCCTGTCGGTCAAGCCGTTCGAGCGGCTGGTGGAGCGCCTGCGCGTGGTGTCGCACGTCGCGGTCGCGGGCGGCGGCGCCGGCGGTGCCGAGCTCGCGATGGCGCTGCGTCACCGCGGCGGCGAGGTCACGCTGTACTCGGAGCGCGCGGCCTTCTCCCCGGAAGTCGCGCGGCGCGTCGAGCGCCGGCTGCGGCGGGTGGGCGTGGACTACCGGCCGGGCATGCGCGTCGATGCGGTCGAGCGCGGGCCGCTCGTGGTCGCGGGCGCGGCGCGGCAGCAATTCGATCTCGTGCTGTGGGCGACCGGGCCGGCACCGCTCCCCTGGCTCGCCGCCAGCGGACTGGCGCTGGATGAGCACGGCTTCGTGCAAGTCGACCGCGCCCTGCGCAGCGTGTCGCACCCGCATGTGCTCGCGGTCGGCGATTGCGCCGCGCTCGACGAAGCGAAGTCGGGCGTGCATTCGGTGCGCCACGGCAGGCTGCTCGCGCAGAACCTGCGCAAGCTTGTCGCCGGCGAAGCGCTCGAGCCTTATCAGCCGCGGCCGCGCGCGCTGCTGCTGCTCACCTGCGGTGCGCGCTATGCGATCGCGGCGCGCGGCGGCTGGAGCACCGAGGGGCGCCTCGTCTGGTGGTGGAAGAACGCGATCGACCGGCGCTGGATGCGCCGGCTCAACGCGACGGGCGCGCGCTGACCAGGATCTTGCCGTCGGCAAAAAAAAGCGCCGTCCTTTGAGGACGGCGCCGATTTTCAGTACGGTTGTTCTAGTTCTTAGTTTGCGAGCCTGGCGAGGTGAATCAGGTCGTCGATCGAGGGCGCTTCGGCCATGGCCACGCGGTCGGACTGCTTGCCGCGCACCACGATCACGAGGCCCTTGCCGCTTCTCAAGTCGTGCCAGCTGCCGCCGATGCGCTTGCCGTTCAGGTCGCGCAGCACGGCTCCGCCGCGCACGCGCTCTTCGTAGCCGACGATCTCGCCGCGCTCGCCGATCCGCGGGACGAAGAGGGCGATCTGCGCCAGCTCTTCGCCGGTCCGGCTGTCACGCATCATGTCTTTGTAGCCGACGACGTGGCCCTGGGCGTTCTTCAGGTCTTCGCGCGCCACCGACTTGGTCTCGATGACCGAGCAGCCGCCGGCCGCGAGGCCGAGGGCGAGGATGATTGCGGTTCTCTTTAGCGCTTTCATGGTTCTACTTTCTTGGTCTTGGTCCCGGGCCTCCCACGAGGCCAGCGGTGCCGCGACTGTACGCGTGACCAGTATCGGACGCAAAGGCACAAGGTCCCAAGGCGCTAGGCTGGCCGGTCCAATCAGCGGTAAAGCCTTAAAGCAACAAGAGCTTACCGCACTGCGGAAAACGTGCACTCCCACCAGCCGACGAACGGCACCGGCGGGTTCACCTGCGGTTCCGACGGGCCTCAATAGCCTCGATTTCGTCCATGACGCGGTTCATCCGCGCGACTGCGGCCTGGTAGGGCGCCGGGCTCGCGAGGTCGACCCCGGCGGCCTTCACCAGCTCGTAGGGATAGTCCGAGCCGCCGGCGCTGATGAGCTTCAAGTAGCGCTCGCGGGCACTAGGCTCGCCCTTCAGCACGGCGTCGGCGAGGAGCGAGCTCGCCGCGATCGAGGTCGCGTACTGGAAGACGTAGAACGTGTAATAGAAGTGCGGGATGTAGGCCCACTCGACGGTGTAGAGCTCGTCGATCTTCACCACCCCTTCGCGCTCGCCGTGGTAGCGGCGCAGGATCTCGCCGTACATCTCGCTCAACCGCTTGCCGCTGAGCGACTCGCCTTTGTCCACCCGCGCGTGAATATCGCGCTCGAACTCGGCGAACATCGCCTGGCGAAAGAACGTGCCGCGCAGGTTCTCGAGCGCCGAGCCGAGATAGAGCAGGCGCTCGTCGTCCGTCTTCGCGCTCTTCAGCGCGTGCTCGAGCAGCAAGGCCTCATTGAACGTCGAGGCGATCTCGGCGACGAAGGTGGCGTAGTCGGAGTTGACGAAGGGCTGCGCCGCATTGGAGAAGTACGAGTGCATCGCGTGGCCCCATTCGTGCGCCAGCGTCGACACCGACTCGTAGTTGTCGTTGTAGTTCATCAGCACGTAGGGATGCACGTCGTAGGCCGAGCCCGCCATGTGCGCGCCCGACTGCTTGCGCGGCCGCGGGTAGGCATCCATCCAGCGGTTGTCGAAGCCATTCGCCATCGCCGTGATATAGCGTTCGCCCAGCGGCCGCACTGATTCCAGCACCATTTTCTTCGCCTGGTCGAGCGGGTACTTGAGCGAGCTCGCCACCAGCGGCGGGTAGATGTCGTAGTAGCGCATCTCGCCTTCCTTCAGCCCGAGCATCCTGGCTCGGAGGCGGAAGTAGCGGTGCAGCGTCGGCAGTCCCTTGTTGGTCTCGGCGATGAGCGTCTGGTAGACCGCCGGCGGCAGCCGCTCGCGGTCGAGCGAGCGGCTGAGCGTATCGGGGTACTTGCGCACCCGCGTGTAGACCGTGTCCTTCTTCAAGCTTTCATGCAGCGTCACGCCGAAGGTGCGCTCGAACTCCTTCCACTTGCCCCAGAAC
>VBCP01000021.1 GCA_005888925.1 Betaproteobacteria bacterium
CCATCGGCATCGCCGGGTTCGTGGTGACTTCCGTGATGCCCATCGGCATCGCCGGGTTCGTGGTGACTTCCGTGATGCTGATGCTCACGGTCGACAACGCGCTCAACCGCATCTTCCGCGTGCAGCGCCGCCGCACCATCCTGCAGAACATCTACATCTACTGGGCGGTGATCACGCTCGGACCGATGCTCATCGGCGCGAGCCTCTCGATGACCTACTTTGCGCTGCGCCGCTCGCTCGGGGCGCTCGACCTCGGGCTGGTCGCCGACGCGGTGATCGGCGTGGTGCCGTTCGTGCTGACGTGCGTGGCCCTGACGCTGCTCTACGGCGTGGTCCCCGCGCGCCGCGTCGAGTGGCGCCATGCGCTGCTCGGCGGCACGCTCGCCGGCCTGGGCTTCGAGATCGCAAAGCGCGGCTTCGCGATTTATCTCAGCAAGGTGCCGACCTACACGCTGATCTACGGCGCCTTTGCGACGATCCCGATCTTCCTGGTTTGGCTCTACCTCTCGTGGCTGGTGGTGCTCACGGGCGCGATCTTCACCGCCATGCTGCCGGTGGTCCGCACCAAGCCCGAGCGCCATCGCGTTCCCGGCGAGGAGCTCGCCGATGCGCTCGGCGTGCTCAGCGCGCTGGCGCGCGCGCACCAGGAAGGCCGCGTGGTGCCGCTGAATTCGCTCGCGCGCCAGCTGCGCATCCTGCCCGACCGCTGCGAGCAGATCCTCGAGCGGGCCGGCGCGCTCGGCTGGGCCGCGCGCACCGAGCGCGACGGCTGGGTGCTCGCGCGCGACGCCGCGACCATCCGCGTCGCCGAGATCTACCGCGCCTTCGTTTTCGACGCCGACGCCGTCGGCGTGCCCGAGGCCGATCTTGGATTATCGTTGCGCGATTTTTTGTACAAGGAGAAAGCCGATGAGCCACGCGTTCTGCCGCCTCCCTGACCGATGAGCAAGATCCCCCGCCGGGAACGGCTGATCGTCGCGCTCGACGTGCCGAGCGCCGCGGAAGCGCGCGCGCTGGTGGAAAAGCTCGGGCCGGCCGCGACGTTCTACAAGCTCGGCCTCGAGCTCTTCGTGGCCGGCGGGTATTTCGAGCTGGTCGACTGGCTGGTGAAGCGCGGCAACAAGGTGTTCGCCGATCTCAAGATGTACGACATCCCGGAGACCGTAGGCCGGGCGGTGGCCAATCTGCGCGGCCGCGGCCTGACCTTCGCCACCGTGCACGGCAACCAGTCGATGATGCGCGCTGCCGTCGAGCAGAAAGGCGAGCTGAAGATTCTCGCCGTGACCGTGCTCACGAGCCTCGATCGTGGCGATCTGGATGATCTTGGTTTCTCGGTCGATGTGGAACGGCTGGTGCTATCGCGTGCGCGCCGCGCGATGGAGGCGGGCTGCGACGGCGTGATCTCCTCGGGACTCGAAGCGCAGCGGCTGAAGAGCGAGTTCCACGACCGGCTGCTGGTGGTCACGCCGGGGATCCGGCCGGTCGATAACAAACCGTCGGACGACCAGAAGCGCACCGTCGATGTGGCACAAGCCTTCGCCAACGGTGCCGACTACATCGTGGTCGGCCGCGCGATCCGCAACGCGGCGGACCCGCGCGCCGCCGCCGAGGCGATCCAGGCGACGATTGCGGCTATTTTCCCTGCCTAGCGAAGAGCTCCTCGAGCAGGCGCTCGAGATGCGCATGGATCGGCAGCTGCGTGCCGTGAAACAGCACTTCGCTCCCACGTGTCACGCGGATCGTCGGGAAGTTCTCCACCTCCAGGTCGCCGACCTCGTCGGCCTGGTCCTCGATGTCGATCCAGCGGAACTGGGCGTCCGGGAACTTCTGCGCGAGCGCGAGAAAACCGGGCCGATAGTCGACGCAGGTGTCGCACCACTCGGCGCAAAGGCAGCTCACCACGACCATGGCTGATTCTATGCACGCGGTCGCGGGCATGGCCGGGCTCGTCGTGCTCGCCTGGCTGTTCAGCGAGGATCGGCGTGGCATCCCTTGGCGAGCGGTGCTGGCGGGCATCGGGCTGGAGGTGATGCTGGCGCTGGTGTTTCTAAAAATAAAGCTGATAAAGGACGCATTCCTTGTGCTGAACGATGCGCTGCTGGTGCTCGAGCGCGCGACGCAGGCCGGCACCAGCCTGGTGTTCGGCTACCTGGGCGGGGCGCCCGCGCCATTCGCCGTGAGCGCGCCCGAGGCGACGTTCATCCTCGCGTTTCGCGCGCTGCCGATCGTGCTCGTGATCAGCGCACTCTCCGCGCTGCTCTTCTACTGGCGCGTGCTGCCGGCGATCGTGCACGCGATCTCGTGGCTCCTGCGCAAGTCGATGGGCGTGGGCGGCGTGGTCGGACTGTCGACCGCGGCCAACGTCTTTGTCGGCATGGTCGAGGCGCCGCTTTTCGTGCGCCCCTATCTCGCGCGCGTCTCGCGCGGCGAGCTGTTCGCGATCATGGCCGCGGGCATGGCCTCGATCGCCGGCACGGTGCTTTTCCTCTACGCCAGCATCCTCGGCCCGGTGCTGCCCGACGCGGTAGCGCATCTCTTGATCGCCTCGATCCTGTCGGCGCCCGCCGCGCTCGCGGTCTCCTTCGTCATGGTGCCGCCGCGCGGCGAAGCTACGGGTGGCGAGCTCGAGCTGCGCTCCGAGGCGAGCGGCAGCATGGATGCCATCACGCGCGGCACGCTCGAGGGCGCGCAGCTCCTGCTGAACATCGTGGCGATGCTGGTCGTCTTCGTCGCGCTGGTCGCGCTGGTCAATCTGGTGATTGCGCCGTACAGCCTGCAGGGACTGCTCGGCGTGGCTCTCGCGCCGCTCGCCTGGCTCGCCGGTGTGCCGTGGGCCGAGGCGCAGCCAGCGGGAGCTTTGCTAGGGACCAAGACCGTGCTGAACGAGCTGGTCGCTTATATCGATTTGTCCAAGGCGGGCCTCTCGGAAAGAAGCCGGCTGCTCATGACCTACGCGCTCTGCGGCTTCGCCAACTTCGGCAGCCTCGGCATCATGATCGGCGGCCTGGGCACGATGTGCCCCGAGCGCCGCGCCGAAGTCGTCGCGCTCGGCATGAAGTCGATCGTCGCCGGAACGCTCGCCACGTGTTTCACCGCGGCGAGCGTCGCCTTGATTTTGTAGGACTTAATTTCCGCGTCATCAGGCTGTAGTTGCTCGGCTACAGAACGTTCATCTTTTTGAGGATACCGGGGCGAAGTGTCGGGCCCTAGCATCATTTCCGACATGAGACCCGAGGTTATGCAGCGGCTGCGCGAGGCCAACGATCTTTACTCGCTGACCAGGGGCGTGCTGGCCCTTTGCCAGCCCTACGGTCCGGTCCACAGCTTCAGGCTGGTGCACAACCGCGGCGCGGCGCGCGTGGTGTGCTTCATCGAGCTCGAATCGCCGAAGCAGCAGCCGGCGCTGGTCCGCGCGCTCGGCGCCAAGGTGATCAACGGCTCGGCCTGCCTCGACATCCCGGTGAACGAGGAGTTCGGCGGCGGCGACTACAAGGTCGCGGCGCTGCCGATGCATCAGCTGCGGCGCGAGGCCGCGGCGCCACAGGTGACGAACTAGCGCACAAGTTCCCCCCTTGCATACGCACCTCCCTCCCTTCGTGCGTATGTAGGCATCCGACCCCGGTCCCCCTACCGGGGTCTTTTTTTTATGCGGGTACTTTTCGTCACGCCGGAATGCGCGCCGCTCACCAAGACCGGCGGGCTCGGCGACGTCAGCGCGGCGCTGCCCGCCGCGCTGCGCGCG
>VBCP01000022.1 GCA_005888925.1 Betaproteobacteria bacterium
AGGCTCTTGCGCGTCGAGGCGGTCTTCGCCTGCTGCTCGCTCATCTGCTTGTCGCGGATGCGCGCGGCGAGCACGCCGAGCGCCTTCTCGCGGTTCTTGTGCTGCGAGCGCGAGTCCTGGCATTCGACCACGATGCCGGTCGGCAGGTGCGTCACGCGGATCGCCGATTCGGTCTTGTTGACGTGCTGGCCGCCGGCGCCCGAGGCGCGGAAGGTGTCGATGCGCAGCTCCACCGGATTGAGCGCCACCTCGTTGATGGCGTCTGCCTCCGGCAGCACCGCCACGGTGCAGGCCGACGTGTGAATGCGGCCCTGCGCCTCGGTCTCGGGTACCCGCTGCACGCGATGGCCGCCCGACTCGAATTTCAGCTTCGAGTAGGCGCCTTGCCCGACGATGCGCGCGATCACTTCCTTGTAGCCGCCGAGCTCGGAGGCGCTTTCGGAGATGATTTCGACCTGCCAGCCCTGGCGCTCGGCGTAGCGCGAGTACATGCGGAACAGGTCGCCGGCAAACAGCCCCGATTCGTCGCCGCCAGTGCCGGCGCGCACCTCGAGGAACACGTTGCGCTCGTCGTTCGGATCCTTGGGCAGCAGCGCCTTCTGCAGCTCGGCTTCCAGCCGCTCCATCGCCGCGCGCGCGCTCTTTAGCTCGTCTTCCGCGAAGGCTTTCATCTGGGCATCGGCTGCCAGCTCGCGCGCCGCCTCCGCGTCGCGCTCGGATTGGCGGAACCGCTCATAGAGGGACACGATGCTGGAGAGCTCGGAGTGCTCGCGCGACTGGTTGCGGAAGCGCTCGAGATCGCGCGTCGCGTCCTCGGCGGCGAGCAGCCGCTCCAGGTCGGCGCGGCGCGCGACCAGGCTATCCAGCTTGGTGCGCAGCGTGGGCTTCACCGCGGACGCAAAGGCTTCACTGCAGCCGGAAGAGGCGCGCCAGGGTCTCGGCGAGCGCGCGCTGCTCCTCGCCCGCGGTTTCATTCAGCGCCTGGGTCGGCGCGTGCATCAGCTTGTTCACCAGACCCTGCGACAGCGACTCCAGCACCTTCGCCGGCTCCTCGCCGCGGGCCAGGAGCCGCAGCGCGCGCTCCAGCTCTTCGCGGCGCGCGGCGTCGGCGCGGCCGCGCAGCGCGCGGATCAGCGGCACGTGCTCGCGCACCTGCATCCAGTGCATGAACTGGCCGACTTGCGTGTCGATGATCGCTTCGGCTTGCGCCACCGCCGAGCGCCGCACGTCGATGTTGGCGCTCACCACCTGGGCGAGATCGTCGACGCTGTAGAGGAACACGTCGTCGAGCTCGGCCGCTTCCGGCTCGATGTCGCGCGGCACGGCGAGATCGACCATGAAGATCGGGCGATGGCGCCTCGCGCGGAGCGCCCGCTCCACCAGCCCCTTGCCGAGAATCGGCAGCGAAGAGGCGGTGCAGGAGACCACGATGTCGTACTCGTGCAGCTCTCCGGGGAGCGACTTCAGCTCCATGCTGCGCGCGCCGAAGCGCCGGGCGAGCTTCTCCGCCCGCTCGAGCGTGCGGTTGGCGACCGTCATGCGCGCCGGCCCCTGCGCGGCGAAATGGGTCGCGCAGAGCTCGATCATCTCGCCCGCGCCGATGAAAAGCACCTTCTGGTCCTTCAGGCTCGGAAAGATGCGCGCCGCGAGGCGCACCGCCGCCGCGGCCATCGACACGCTCGCCGCCCCGACCTGGGTGGTCGAGCGCACCTCCTTCGCCACGGCGAATGAGCGCTGGAAAAGCTTGTGCAGCAGCGTGCCGAGCGTGCCCGCGGATTCGGCCGCACGCGCCGCCTCTTTGAGCTGCCCGAGGATCTGCGGCTCGCCCAGCACCATCGAATCGAGGCCCGAGGCGACGCGGAACACGTGCCGCACCGCCTGCTCGCTCGGCAGCGTGTAGAGATAGGGCCGCAGGCCGTCGGGCTCGAAGCGGTGGTAGCGCGCGAGCCACTGCGCAATTGCGGCCGGCTCCTCGCCCGCGACATAGAGCTCGGTGCGGTTGCAGGTCGAGAGAATCGCCGCCTCGCGCGCGAGGCCGCGCTTGATCTCGGTGAGCGCCTCGCGCAGCCGCTCGACGTGAAACACCACGCGCTCGCGAATCGCGAGCGGCGCGGTCTGATGATTCAACCCGAGAGCAAACAGTGATGAATGAGAGGACATGCGGCCTAGGCCGCAGATTATAAAGGCTTAAGCAGGGCCTCGAGGCTCTCGGGCGCGATCGGCGGGCTGAAGAGGAAACCCTGCGCCTGCTCGCAGCGCAACAGGCGCAGGAGCTGCGCCTGCTGCTCGGTCTCGACGCCTTCGGCGACCGCCTTCAGGCGCAGCGCCTGCGCGAGCGAGATGATCGCGGAGATGATGCTGGTGTGGTCGGCGTGCTCGGTCATGCCGTGCACGAAGCTGCGGTCGATCTTCAGGGTGTCGAGCGGCAGCTTGCTGAGATACGCGAGCGACGAGTAACCGGTGCCGAAATCGTCGAGCGCCATGCGCAGCCCCATTTCACGCAGCTCACGCAGCTTGCGGATGCTCTCGTCGACCTCGGTCATGAGCAGGCTCTCGGTGACCTCGAGGTCGACGCCGCCGCCGTCGGAACCGGTCGCGCCGAGTGCCTGCTGCACATCCTGCACGAAGCTGCGCCGGCGCAACTGCACCGCCGAGACGTTCACCGCGATGCGCGGGGCGGCGAGTCCTTTGGCGCGCCAGGCGGCGTGTTGCCGCCTCGCCGCGGCTAGCACCTGCTGGCCCGCCTCGAAGATCAGCCCGGTTTGTTCGAGCACCGGGACGAAGCGCACTGGCGACACCGGCGTGCCGTCCGGCGCGAGCCAGCGCATCAGCGCCTCGACGCCGACGATCTCCCGGCTGGCGAGATCGAGCTTGGGCTGGAAGTGCAGGTAGAGCTCGCCGTTCTCGACCGCCTTGCGCAGCCGGTGCTCGAGCTCGACCTGCTCCGAGACGCGGGCATTGATGCTCGGCGCATAGAAGAGATAGCGCTCGCCGGTTTCCTTGGCGCGCTTCAGCGCCGCCTCGGCGTTGCGAAACAGCGATTCCGCATCGGCGCCGTCGTCCGGCGACACGGCAATCCCGGTCTTGGACGCAACCAGGATTTCCTTGCCGCCGATGTCGAACGGCGCGCCGAACACATCGGCCGCTTCGAGCCCGCGGGCGACGTTCTCCGCCCCTGCAATGTTTGGAAACATGATGCCGAAGACGTTGCTGCCAAGGCGGGCCACGCGCCCGATGTCGCCGGCGGCACCGCGCAGCCGCTGCGCCACGGCCTTGAGCAGCGCGTCACCGAGCTGGCGGCCAAGCGTGTCGTTGATCGCCTTGAAGCGCTCGAGGTCGGTGATGATCAGCGCCAGCTTCGATCGAGCGCCCCGCCCGGCGTGCAGCGCCTCGCTCAAGCGCTCATGGAACAGCATCCGGTTGGGCAGCCCGGTCAGCGGGTCATACAGCGCCAGATAGGTCACCTGGTCCTGCTTGGCGATGAGCTCCAGACCGAAAGAAATATTCGCCGCGAGCTCTTCGAGCATCCGCAGCTCGTCTTGGTCGAAGAAGCCGGGCTCGCGGGCATGCAAGCCGAGCAGCGCAATCGGCTTTGCATCGACCATCAGCGGAAAGCTGCCCGCCGCGCCGATGCCGCTCGCGAGAAAGCGCGGCCGGTCGCGCGCCGGGACGTCGGGATCATTCGCCACGTCGTTCCACAGCGCCGGCTTGCCGGTGCGCAAGGCCCGGCCGCCGATGGTGCGGCCCGCCGGAGCGTCGGCGGACATCTCCACGGCGATCCGGTCGAGGTGCTGCACGCTCGTACCGTGTCGCGCCACCCATTCCACCATGCCGTCGGCGCGCAGCACGCCAACGTGAGCGCCCGCGAAGCGGCCGACGTCGACCGCGATGCTGCAGATCTCCTCGAACAAGGCGTCGCGCTCGCGCAGACGCACCAGCGTCGAATTGATGCTGCTGGTGAAATCGCGGATGCGCGACAGGCGCGCGATCCGGCCGCGATGTGCCACCTGCTCGGTGATATCGCGCGTCACGCCGTCGATGCGCTCCGGCGTGCCGTCGGCGTCGCGCACGATGTGGCCGCGGTCGCTGACCCAGCGCACGCTGGCGTCGGGGCGCAGCACGCGGTATTCGACGTCGAACGCGCTGCCCTGACTGAGCATCGTGCGCCAAGCCGCGAGCATCGCGGGCCGGTCGTCGGGATGCACCACGTTGATCCACAGCTCGTGGTCGGACAGGAAATCCTGGGCATCGCGGCCGAAGATTTCCCGCGCGGTCGGGCCGATGTAGATGAGCTCCTCGCTCGGCAGCTGCACCGACCACAAGACATCGGGCAGCGAGTCGATGATGCCCGCGAGCCGCCCGCGCACCAGCTCGAGCTCGGTCTCGACCTTGCGGCGCGCGCGGCGCTCCGTCGCCTCGGCGAGCGCGCGCTCGACCGCCGCGGGCAGGCGCACCAGGTTCGACTTCAGCACGTAGTCCGTGGCGCCGTTCTTCAGCGCGCGGATCGCGTACTCCTCGCCGATCGTGCCCGAGACGAAGATGAACGGCGTCTCCGGGCATTTCTCGCGCGCGATGGCGAGCGCCGCCATGCCGTCGAACACCGGCATCGAGAAGTCGGAGAGGATCACGTCCGGCGAGAAGTCGCGCAGCGCCGCGGAGAACGCCTGCTCGCTGTCGACGATGCGGTGCACGATGCGCATGCCGGCCCGCTTGAGCTCGCGGACTTCGAGCTCCGCGTCGGAGGCGACGTCCTCGGTCAGCAGCACGCGCACGCTGGGCGCCGGCGTTGTGCTCACTGCGGTACCCGGTTGGTGAGCACCCAGTACATGCCGATCTTCGCCACCGTCTCGATGAACGCATCGAACTGCAGCGGCTTCACGATGTAGCTGTTGACGCCGAGCCGATAGCTCTCGAACACGTCGCGCTCCTCGTCGGAGGAGGTCATGACGACGACCGGGATGCTGTGCGTGGCGGCATTGGCCTTGAGGCGCCGCAGCACCTCGATGCCGTCGACCTTGGGCATCTTGATGTCGAGCAGCACCAGCTTGGGCGGACGCGAAGCATCGCGGCCGGCGTACGCGCCGGTGCAGAAGAGGTAATCGAGCGCCTCGGCGCCGTCCTTCACCCAGTGCAGTTTGTTGGCGAGGTTGTTGCGCCGTAGTGCCCGCAGCGTCATCTCGGCGTCCTCGGGGTTGTCCTCGGCGAGCAGGATCTCGACCTGTTCCGGCGCCATGCTCAGGTTTCCTTCGGCAGAGAGAAGTAAAAGCAGGCGCCCGCGCCCGGCTCGCCCTCGGCCCACACGCGCCCGCCGTGGCGCGCGACGATGCGCTGCACGATGGCGAGGCCCACGCCGGTGCCCTCGAATTCGTCCGCGCGATGCAGGCGCTGGAACACGCCGAAGAGCTTCTGCGCGTAGCGCATGTCGAAGCCGGCGCCGTTGTCGCGCACCCAATAGACGGTTTCGCCCGCGTCTTCGCGAGCGCCGATGTCGACGCGCGCCTCGGCCTTCTTCGCGCTGTACTTGAGCGCGTTGCCGATCAGGTTGGTCCAGACCTGCCGCAGCAGCGCGGCGTCGGCCTGCGCCGGCGGCAGCGGCGCGACTTCAATCGTCGCGGGTCTATTGCCGCGCAGGTCGTGCCCGACCTCGCAGGCGAGCGCGCTCATGTCGAGGCGCGCGCGCGCCGGCTGCTGCCGGCTAAGACGCGAGAAGGCGAGCAGATCATCGATCAGCTGGCCCATCCTGCGCGCGTTGGCGCGCACCACGCCGATCAGCCGCTGCGCCTCGGCGTCGAGCCGGCCGGCATAGTCCTCCTCCAGCATCCGCGCGTACCCATCGATCGCGCGCAACGGTGCCCGTAGGTCGTGCGATACCGAATAGCTGAAGCTCTCGAGCTCGGCGGTGCGCTCGTGTACCTTCGCCTCCAGCTCGGCCGCGTGTGCCTTGACCCGTTCGAGCAGCCGCGTCTGCGCCGTGGCGATGGCGAGCTGCGCCGCGACTTCCCGCGCGATGTTGAGCTGCTCGGCGCGAAAATCGCGGCCCTCGCCGCCGAAGCTGAGCGCGCCGATCAGCTCGCCGCCCGCGATCATCGGCATCGCCATGTACCAGCGCACGCCGGAGGCAAGCAGCGCCTCGACCTCCGTTCCGGGCGGCAGAGCGTGCACGTCGATGAGCTGCGGCTCGCCTTTGCGCAAAGCCTGCACATCGCCCATCAGCGCGAGCGAATAGCGCACGCCCGGCCCGACGTGGGTGCGGCGCCGGCCCGCCGCTGCGACCCATTCGACGGTGCCGGACGCGAGGTCGAACCGGTTGACGATGGCGCGCGGCACGTCCAGCAGCTCGCGCAGCGGCTGGATCACGGCGGCGGCGATGGCGTCGGCGGACTGCTCGGCGATCACGGCCTGGTCGATCGCTGCGAGGATCCGCAGGCGCTCGGAGTGCCGGGCGAGCGAGCGCTGGTCGCGTTCATGCTCGAGCGCTAGGCGGCCATGCAGGCTGGTGTTTTCAAGCAGCAGGACCACCAGGACGAAACTCGCCGCGGCCAGCCCATAAATGCGCCCGGCGTAGAAGCCGAGATCGAAGCGCCCGGCGTTGAAGACCGCCGAGAGCCCGATATCGAACAGCCACGCGCACATCACGACCATCAGCCAGATATCGAGCACGCGGTACGCGCGCTGGCGCCAAAGCGCCAGCAGGGCCGCGAGGCTCGCGAGCCACACGCTCGAGACGACAAAGATCATGGCGGGCGTATAGCGGTTGCCCTGCATGATCGGAGGCAGCGCGCTCTCGCCTGCGGTGGCGAGCCAGGTCAGCGCCGCCGCCACCGCGACGACTCCACCTACCAGCACGCCGCCGAGCTCGGCCGTGGCCCGGGTGTGGGAAGCGCCCCGCAGGAGCGCGTACGCAATGACGAACAGCGGAAAGCCGGCATGCCAGAACATGTAGAGCCACGCCGTGCTTTGCGTGCCGCCGCCCAGCACCCCACCCGGCGCAAACAGGCCCGGAAAACTGAGCGCATGCGATAGCGCGAGGCACGCGGTAAACAGGTATCCGGACGCGAGTACGAAAAGCGCGGCCGATCTCGAGAAGCGCGCCTGGCCGAACAGCAACGCCGCGGTGACGAGGTCGCACACCACGAGCGCTGCCTGGTAGGAGGGAATGAAGGCCCACACCGGCGCGAGCGGCTGCTTGGCGAACGGAATGGCGCCGAGAAAAAGCAGCGCCGACACCGCGACGGTGGCGAAGGCGAGCTTGCAGTCTGCCTGCCCTGCGGGCCGCGTGGCAACGAACCCGTGCTGCGCAGGCAGCGACACCGAGCGCGCGTCTTCTCCAGCGGCGGGTGCGCCCGCTTCCAGGCGGTCAATGCCGAGGGCGTCGACGAAAGATTTCATTGCATATCAAACAATAAGCCGATGTAACGAAGGTTTCCTCTGATGTCCTGTAAGTATCGGTCAGCAATTCGATAACCCCCTGTGCGTTTACGCACAGGTTTGCGGCTAAACAGGCCTTATCGGGCTCGCCGCGTCATTCGCGCAGTGCTTCTCGCGAGCGCTGCGCGCTTGAGCGCCATAGCGCGCGCAGGCGAGCGCCTGGCGCGGGCAAACCTTTCATTGTTCCCGGCGCAGGGCCGTTTGATGAAGGGGAGGTTTTTTTGCGCCAATGAGCGGCGCGCTGCATTCGCAGCGCGCCCAAAACTCCGAGGAGAGACGTCCATGTCCAAAAAACCAGTCGTCCGCAAGCCGTCCAAGAAAATCGCCGATCCCCGCCGCGTGCGCTATGGCGCCGGATCCGCGCCGCGCGTCATCCGCTCGCTCGACAAGGCGACCCGCGACTCGGGCAAGGTCCGCTTCGGTGCCGGCTCCGCTCCGGCGAGCCTCAGGAAGTAAGCACTTCCGCCATGAACGGAACACCCCAGTCGAATCCCGTCACTTTCTACGGGGCGGTGCCGGGCTGTCGCGCGCCGATACGCGCCGATGCCTCGGTGCTCGGGACCCTGCCCTCGCGCGGCTTTCAGTACTGCGAAGCGCTCAGGGCGGCTTCGTCCTTCGGCTGGTATGTGTTCCCGCCGATCGACTTCACGCTGCAATGGGACGGCGCCGAGATCATCTGGACCTATCGCGGCGCCAAAGGCTGGTACCCGCTTACCTCGGCGCAGTTTCCGGGATTCCAGGCCGTGTTCGATCGCCTGGCGCCCAAGCGCCTGCGCGGCTTCGCGCCGCCCTTCCTCACCGCGGTGCCGGAGCCCGGCATTGTCCAGCTGTGGACAGGCTTATTCATCGAAAGCGCCGAGGACTGGAGCATCCTCGTGCGTCCGCCGGCCAATCTGCCCCGCAGCCTCGCCTTCGACCTCTATGAAGGCATCGTCGAGAGCGACCGCTGGTTCGGGCCGCTGTTCACGAACCTGCGGCTGATCAAGACCGATGTCCCGATCCACTTCAGCACCGAGACGCCGCTGGTGCAGGTGCAGCCGCTGCATCGGAGCACCTACGCCGAGGAGGTCTCGAACCGCTTCGGCCTGGTACGCGGACTCACGGACTTTCCGGTTGAAGCGTGGTCGCGCTACGAGGAGAACATCGTCAAACCGAACCTTGAGCCGGTAAGAGCCGTCGGCGCCTATGCCGCGGAAGTGCGCCGCCGGCGCAGGGGCGGTTGCCCAGTCCACAGCACGTGACGGGCTACTACGCGGCCGCGGTGGCGGTCCTCATCTGGGCGTCCTACCCGGTCGCAACGCGCGCGGGCGTCACCGGGACTTTCGCCGCGGAGGAACTGGTGACGCTGCGCTTCGGCGTCGGCGCGCTGCTCTTCCTGCCTTACCTACTGCTGCATTTCCGCGCGATCGGCCGCGAGGCCTGGCTCCGCGGCGTGCCGCTGACGCTCTTCCAAGGCGCGGGCATGGGTGCGCTGGTGATCTGCGGCCTGCAGTTTGCGCCCGCCAATCATCAGGCGGCACTCGGTCCGGGCGTTAATCTTGCCTGGGTCGCGTTGTTGGGATTCCTGGTATTTGCCAAGCGTCCGTCCGCGCGCCTTGTCGTGGGAGCAGCGCTGTGCGCGATCGGCGTTCTCGCGCTGACCTTCTCGAGCGCCGCCAAGGAAAATCTGGCTGCGCTCGCGGGCGACGCCATGTTTCTCGCCGCGTCCGCTCTTGGGGCGCTCTACGTGCTGCAACTACGCAACTGGGGCGTCAGCGCAATCCAGGCGGCCGCGATCGTGACGGTGTACTCGGCGCTGGTGGTGGTGCCTTGGCATTTCTGGTCGGCGGCCGAACCGTTGTGGCGAGTCGCGCCGCTCGAGCTTCTCTGGCAGACACTCTGGCAGGGAGTCTTGATCGGCTGCGTGGCGCTCATCGCGCTGAACCACGCCATCACGCGCCTTGGCGCCGAACGCTCGAGCGCGCTGGTCGCGCTAGTGCCGGTGCTGAGCGCGATCCTTGCGCTCGTCTTCCTGGGCGAGGTGCCTTCGCCTGCCGAGATCGCGGCGATCCTGGCGATCTCCGCCGGCGTGTCAGTGGCCGCGTCGCGCTATAGCGGCAGCCCCGCCTCCACCAGCGCGCCAATGAAGCGCCCCGCTTGCGGACTGTCGCGTCCGGGGTAGCGCTGGCGCAATACGCCGGCGGTGAGCCCGGGCTCGAGCTCGCGCAGCCTCGACATGGTCTCGCGGGCGTCATCGTGCCGGCCTGAAAGCACGAACGCCGCCGCGAGCGTGCGCAGCGTCGGCGTGTGCAGGCGGTTCTCGCGCAGCGACCGGTTGGAGAGCTCGATCGCGCGCTCGTAGCGCTCGGCGATGAGATTGGCCATTCCGGCGAGCGAGTTGAAGTAGTACATCATCGGATCGAGCGGCGAGAGCGAGAGCGCCTGGTCGGCGCACTGCACAGCCTCGACGCCGCGCCCGCGCCAGGCGTGCGTGATGCCGCTGTGCAGCCAGGCGAGCGGCTCGCTTGGATTCGCCGCCAGCGCCTGCGCCAGGCGCTTTTCCGCGGCATCCAGGTCGTGCCTGGACCAGGCCTCGACCAGCGCGTCGACCGCAAGCGCCAGGGCATCGTCGGCGTCGCAGGCGAGCGCGCGCTCGGCGCAGGCGGTCGCCGCGGCGAAGTCCTGCGCGGCGTTGTCGCTGATGCCGAGCGCGACGCGGATCACGTGCCATTTTGCGAGCCAGGCGTGCGGCGCCGGCGACACCGGGTTGCGTGCGATCGCCGTCTCGAACGCCTGCCGCGCCGCGAGGAAATCCTCGCGCGACAGCCGGTGCATCAGCTCGACGCCGCGCAGCGTCATGCCGTAGGCGTCGAGGTCCTCGAAGCTGGTGATGCGCGCGCGGCGCAGCTCGATCGAGCGCACCACGGGGGCCATGCTCTGGGCCACCTTGCGCGCGAGCTCGCCCTGCATGGCGAACACATCGACCAGGTCGCCCTCGAAGCGCTCGCTCCACACGATGCGGCCGTCGCGCGTATCGGCGAGCTCGGCCACGAAAAGCGCGCGCGGGTGCTCGGTCTGCACGCTGCCGGAGAGGACGTACTGCACGCCGAGCATCTCGCCGATGGCGCGCACGCCGAGCGGCGCGCGCCGAAATGCCATGGAGGACAGGCGTGAGGTGACGACGAAGTCCGCCACGCGCGACAGCGCCGCGATGGTCTCGTCGGCGAGGCCATCGCCGATGAACGCGAAGCGCGCGTCGTCGGTGCGCAGCTGGAACGGGATCACGGCGACCGAGGGACGGCCGTGCGCGCGCAGCGCCGTGCTCGGGCCGGCCGCGGCCGGGTGCGCCGGCGGCCACAGCCGGAAAGCGCGCACCGCGCGCTCGCGGTTGCGCAGGCGCTGCTCGCCCAGATCCTCGACCGAGGCGTCGACGCCGCTCGTCACCTGGTCGCGCAGCGCGGCGGAGCCGATGGTCTCGCCGGGGTTGGCGAGCTCCGCGAGGCGCGCGGCGACCTGCACGCCGTCGCCCAGCACGTTGAAGGTCTCGACGATGACCTCGGCGACATGGATGCCGATGCGCAAGCCGAGCGGCGGCGCGCCGGCCAGGGCGTTGGAGCGCGCGAGGTCCTCGTGCAGCTCGAAAGCGCAGCGTACCGCCTGCACGGCGTCGGTAAATTCGGCGAGGAAGCCGTCGCCGAGCGTGCGTGACAGGCTGCGCCCGGCGTGCGTCGGAATGACTTCGGCGGTGGCATGCGCGAAGAAAGCGCGCCAGCGCTCGAGCGTGCGCTGCTCGTCGCGCTCCATCATTCCGGCCGAGTCGAGGGCGTGGGCCACCAGCACCGCTCGCCTCAGGCGTTGCGCGCCGGGCGTGGCGAGATGAGGCCATTCCTCCGGCGCCGTCACCACAGGCGCCTCGGGGCGCGAATCGTCGATCAGCCGCTCCAGTGCCGGCACGTCGTGCAGCAGCAGCGCGCGTCCCTGGCGCTCGAGCAGACCTTGGCGCGCGAGCCGCGAAAACTCGCGCGTCACTTCCTCGCGCGAGGTGCCCACACGGCTTGCAATCTCGTTATGGGTCGGCGCCGGGTCGATGCGGGCGCTGGTGCCCGCGACCACGCTCGCGCGTGCCACCCGCACGAGCTCGGCCCAGACGCGGCTCTGCACGCGCCGCGCACCGAGGTCGAGCACCCGGTCGGCGAGCTCGCGGATCGAGCCGGTGAGCCGGCGCAGCAAGCGCTCCCGCACGGAAGGGTGATTGGCCAGGATGGCTCGGAACGCCTCCGGCGGCATCGAGGCGAACAGCGATTCGCGCACCGCGAGCACGTCGGCGAAGCCGCTGCGCCCGTCGATCGCAGAGTGCTCGCCGAACAGATCGCCCGCGGGCACATCGCGCAGGATGATGTTGCGGCCGCCGCCGGCGGGTGCGGTAACGCGCACCATGCCGGCGATCACGAAATACACGTCGCGGTCGGTGCCGTCGCGGCGGATCACGTACTCGTTCCGCTTGCAGCGCGTCCATTTGCACTGCAGGCCGATCTCGCGCAGGCTGGCGGCGTCGAGGCCCTTGAACAGCTCGACCTTCTGCAGCCCCAATACCGCCGACATGCGCAGCGCGGGCTTGTCGCGCGGCTTGCGCTGCGGTCGGGCGGTGGCCATGAATCGACTTTACCACCGTCTATAATTTCGCCTCGATGGACACGCTCGGGCGCATCAAGGATCTCGCCGGCAAGGAGTTCTCGCTCGACGTCAACGCGCTCGATCCGGCGGCGCCGCTCGATTCGCTCGGCATCGACTCGCTCTCCTTCATCGAATTCATGTTCAAGATCGAGGAGGAGTTCGGCGTCAGCGTGTCCGACGAGGACTTGAAAGGCATCAAGACGCTCGGCGATCTCGAGCGCTACGTCGCCGCCGCGCTCGTCGCCGCCGGCAAGGCCTGACGCGCGCGATGGCCGAGCGGCGCGTCGCCGTCACCGGGGCTGGCGTGGTCTCGCCGCTCGGCTCAAGCCTCGAGGATTTCCACCGCGCGCTGTGCGCCGCGCGCCCCGGCATCCGCCGATTGCCTCCTGAAGTTGCGCAGGGCTCGGGCGTGCAGGTGGGCGCCATGATCGACTGGAATCCGGCGCCGCTGTTCAAGGAAGCCGAGGCCGCCAACCTCGACCGCGCCACGCAGTTCGCGCTCGCGGCGGCCGCGCAGGCGATCGGCGCCAGCGGGCTCAGTGCCAGCGAGCGCACCGGCGTCTACTGGGGCACCGGCCTGGGCGGCGCGCACTCCCTCGAGGCCGCCTACAAGCAGGTGTACGGCGCGCGCGAGTGGCGCGTGCGTCCCCTGACGGTGGTCATGGCGATGAACAATGCCGCGGGGTCCAACGTCGCCGTGCGCCACGGCCTGCGCGGGCCGTTCGCCAACTTCGCCACCGCCTGCTCGTCTTCGGCCATGGCGCTCGGCGAGGCGATGCGCACCATCCAGGCGGGCCGCGCCGACGCGATGCTCGCCGGCGGCTCCGAGGCGCTGCTCACGCCGGGCACGCTCGCCGCCTGGCAGGCGCTGCGCACGCTTGCGCCGGCCGATGCCGCCGACGCGGCCGCGAGCTGCAAGCCCTTCGACAAGCGCCGCGGCGGCCTCGTGCTGGGCGAAGGCGCCGCCGCCTTCGTGCTCGAGGACGAGTCGCGCGCGCGTGCGCGCGGCGCGCCGATCCTTGCGCTGCTGACCGGCTACGGCAACTCGTGCGATGCCGCGCACATGTCGCGACCGGACCGCGACGGCCAGATGCGCGCGATGCGCGAGGCGCTCGCCGAATCACGCCTCGCCGCCGACGCGATCGGATACGTCAACGCCCACGGCACGGCCACCGCCGTCGGCGATGTGGTCGAAGCCGAGGCGATCAACGCGGTATTCGGCGAGGCGGCGGCGCGCGTGCCGGTCAGCTCGACCAAATCGCTGCACGGCCATCTGCTCGGCGCGGCGGGCGCGCTCGAGTTCGCCGCGGCGCTGCTGCCGGTCATGCGCGGCTGGCTGCCGCCGACCGCGTTCCTCGAGCAGCCGGACCCGGCGTGCCGGCTGCGCCACGTGCCGCTGCGCGCCGAGCGCACTGAGGTGCCGCGCGCCGTGATGTCGAATTCCTTCGCGTTCGGCGGCTCGAACGTGGTGCTGATCGCCGAGCGCGCCTAGACCGTCGAGCGCGCTTTAGACGGTTTCTCGTAATAGCTGCTGCAGCGCGCCGAACTCGACCGGCTTCACCAAGTGATGATGAAACCCGCAGGCCGAGGCGCGCGCGCGGTCGTGCATCTGGCCGTAGCCGGTAACCGCCACGAGCAGCGTGCCCTTGAGCGCGGGATCCTCGCGCATGCGCTGCGCGAGCTCGTAGCCGCTCATCTTCGGCAGCCCGATGTCCAGCAGCGCCACGCCGGGCCGGTATTGCCTGGCAGCCGCGAGCCCCGCCGGGCCGTCGCTCGCCACCTGCACCTCGTGCCCATCGCTTTCGAGCAGCAGGCGCAGGGCCTGCGCCGCATCGCGATTGTCGTCGACCACCAGGATGCGCCGTCGCGCCCCTCCGGCCGGCCCTGACGTCGCCGGGCGCTCCGCTTGCGGCCGCACGATCGCCGGCTCCGCGCGCAGCGGCAAGCGCACGATGAACTCGGCTCCGCGTCCCGGGCCTTCGCTGCGCGCCTGCACCGTGCCGCCGTGCATGCCCACGAGGCGCTGCACCAGGGTCAGGCCGACGCCGAGGCCGCCCTGCGCGCGCTCGAGCCCCTGCTGCGCCTGCTTGAAGAGCTCGAAGGCGCTCGACAGCAGCTCCGGGGTCATGCCGATGCCGTTGTCGCGCACCCTGATCACGATTTCCACGCCCTCGCGCCGCGCGCCGAGCTCGACCGTGCCGCCATCGGGCGTGTACTTGGCCGCGTTATGCAGCAGGTTCTGCGTGATCTGGGAGAGGCGCACCTCGTCGACGTCGGCCATCAGCCGCTCCTCGGGTAGCGAGATGCTGAAGGACTGGCGCCGCTCGTCGAACCATTGCATCGAAGCATCGGCGGCGTGGCGCAGGATGGCGCGAACGTCGGCTGGCCTGCGATCGAGCACCAGCGCCGAGCGGGTGATGCGGCTGACGTCGAGCAGGTCCTCGACCAGGCGGCCGAGCTGGCCGGTCTGGCGGGTGAGCACCTCGCGCACCCAGATCTCCGCCGGGTCGGTGGTCGGCTTCCGCGCGAGCAACGTCAGCGCGTTCGCGATCGGCGCCAGCGGATTGCGCAGCTCGTGGGCGAGCACCGCGAGGAATTCCTGCGTCTGGCGGTCGGCGCTCTCCAGCGCCTCGACGCGCTTGCTCTCGGTCATGTCGCGCGTCACAGCCGCGGCCCCTCGTCCTCGAAGCGGCCTTCCTCGCGCGCGCGGCGCAATTCCTCCTCGGGCCAGCCCCGGTTGCGCGCCTCCTCGGTATAGAAGACGCGGAAGTGCTCGCCGATGATCTCGTCGGCGCCATAGCCCTTGATGCGTTCGGCGCCGGCGTTCCAGCTCGCCACGCGGCCCTGCGTATCGAGCATGAAGATGGCGTAGTCCTCGACCGCTTCGATCAGCAGGCGAAAGCGAGCTTCGCTCTGGCGCAGCAATTCTTCCTGGCGGCGCCGCTCGCTCAGGTCGCGCGTGATCTTGGCGAAGCCGCGCACCTCGCCCGAGGCGTCGCGCAACGCCGTAATCACGACGCTCGCCCAGAACCGGCCGCCGTCCTTGCGCACGCGCCAGCCTTCGTCCTCGAGGCGGCCGTCGTTTGCGGCGAGGTCGAGCTCATGCTGCGGCCAGCCGCGCTCGAGCGCTTCGCGCGGATAGAACACGGAGAAATGCCGCCCGAGGATCTCGGCGGGCGCGTAGCCCTTGATGCGTTCGGCACCCTGGTTCCATGTCACGACATGACCTGCGCTATCGAGCAGAAAGATCGCGTAGTCCTGCACAGTCTCGACCAGCAGGCGCAGCGGATCGTCGATCCCCAGCACTTCGCGCGCCCTCTTGTCAGAGTCAGCCATCGCTTCTTGGGCCGAAAAAACGTCGACTATATCCGCGGATGCGTCGGGCGGAATGTCGCCGTTCTACTACAGCAGAGGCAAAGCAAGTGTGGTGGCCAAGGCCGGAATCGAACCAGCGACACACGGATTTTCAGTCCGCTGCTCTACCAACTGAGCTACTTGGCCGTGCTGGGAGGTACGACGGGAGGCGCGGATTATACCTGCGTCTTTTCCAGGCTGTAGCCCAGGCCCCTGACGGTCACGATGCGCACGCCGCCGGGCTCGAGCTTCTTGCGCAGCCGATGCACGTACACCTCGATCGCGTTCGGCGAGACTTCCTCGCCCCATTCGCACAGATGCGACACGAGCTGGTCTTTCGACACCAGGCGCCCTGAGCGCTGCAGCAGGATCTCGAGGAGATTCAGCTCGCGCGCCGAAAGCTCGAGCGGCTCGCCGTTCAGGCGCGCGACGCGCCCGACCTGATCGTAGGCGAGCGCGCCATGCCGCAGCAGCGTCGCGGCTCCGGACATGCCGCGCCGGGTGAGCGCGCGCACGCGCGCTTCCAGCTCCGCGAGATCGAAGGGCTTGGCGAGGTAGTCGTCGGCGCCGGCATCGAGACCGCGCACCCGGTCGCTCACGCCGTCGGCTGCGGTGAGGATCAGCACCGGCAGCCGCGAATCGCGCGCGCGCAGGCGCTTCAGCACATCGAGTCCGGATTTCTTCGGCAGGCCGAGGTCGAGGATCAGGAGATCGAAGTTCTCCACCTGCACGGCGTCTTCCGCCTGGGCACCGTTCTGCACCCAGTCGACCGCGTGCCCGGACTGGCGCAGCGAGCGCTGCACCGCGTCGGCGAGGACCGCGTCGTCTTCCGCGACGAGTATCCGCATGCCTCCATCCCTCTCGCGGGCCAGTGTAATACAAAAAGAAAAGGGCCCATTGCTGGGCCCTTTCGCTTTTCCTTCGGGTGCGGCTGCTTACATGTCCATGCCGCCCATGCCGCCCATGTCGGGCATGCCATGGCCGTGTCCGCCGCCGCCTTTCTTCTCTTCGACCAGCTCGGCCACCATCGCATCGGAGGTGAGCATCAGGCCGGCCACCGAAGCGGCGTTCTGCAGCGCGGTGCGCGTGACCTTGGTCGGATCGATGACGCCCTGCTGCACGAGATCGCCGAACTCCTCGGTCTGCGCGTTGAAGCCGTAGTTGCCCTTGTTCTCGAGCACCTTGTTCAGCACCACCGAGGGCTCCGCGCCGCTGTTGTCGACGATGATGCGCAGCGGCTCTTCCAGCGCCTTCATCACGATCTTGATGCCGGCGTCCTGGTCGTGGTTGTCGCCCTTGAGCTTGCCTTCGAGCGCCTGCTTGGCGCGGATGAACGCCACGCCGCCGCCGGCGACGATGCCTTCCTCGACCGCCGCGCGGGTCGCATGCAGCGCGTCTTCCACGCGGGCCTTCTTTTCCTTCATCTCGACTTCGGTCGCGGCGCCGACCTTGATCACTGCCACGCCGCCGGCGAGCTTCGCCACGCGCTCCTGCAGCTTCTCCTTGTCGTAGTCGCTGGTCGCCTCGTCGATCTGGACGCGGATCTGCTTGACCCGGCCCTCGATCTGCTTCTTCTCGCCTGCGCCATCGATGATGGTGGTGTTCTCCTTGGCGGCCTCGACTTTCTTGGCCCGGCCGAGGTCCTTCAGCGTCGCGTTCTCGAGCTTCAGGCCGAGCTCTTCGCTGATCACCGTGCCGCCGGCGAGGATCGCCATGTCTTCCAGCATCGCCTTGCGGCGATCGCCGAAGCCCGGCGCCTTCACCGCGACGGTCTTGAGGATGCCGCGGATGTTGTTCACCACCAGGGTGGCGAGCGCCTCGCCTTCGACTTCCTCGGCGATGATGAGTAGCGGCTTGCCGGCCTTCGCCACCTGCTCGAGGATCGGCAGCAGCTCGCGGATCGACGAGATCTTCTTGTCATGCAGCAGGATGTAGGGGTCCTCGAGCACCGCGATCTGTTTCTCGGGGCTGTTGATGAAGTACGGCGAGAGGTAGCCGCGGTCGAACTGCATGCCCTCGACGAGATCGAGCTCGTTGTCGAGCGACTTGCCGTCCTCGACGGTGATCACGCCTTCCTTGCCGACCTTGTCCATCGCATCGGAGATGATCTTGCCGATGTTGGCGTCGGCATTGGCCGAGATCGAGCCGACCTGCGCGATCTCTTTCGAGCTCGAGCAGGGCTTGGAGATCTTCTTCAGCTCCTCGGTGACGCCGATGACCGCCTTGTCGATGCCGCGCTTCAGGTCCATCGGGTTCATGCCCGAGGCGACGAACTTCATGCCCTCGCGCACGATCGCCTGCGCCAGCACCGTTGCGGTGGTGGTGCCGTCGCCGGCAACGTCGGAGGTCTTGGAGGCGACTTCCTTCACCATCTGTGCGCCCATGTTCTCGAACTTGTCCTTGAGCTCGATCTCCTTCGCGACCGACACGCCGTCCTTGGTGACGGTGGGGGCGCCGAACGAGCGCTCGAGCACGACGTTGCGGCCCTTGGGCCCCAGCGTCACTTTCACGGCGTCGGCCAGGATGTTCAGGCCATGGACCATCTTGGCGCGGGCGCTCTCGTGGAATCTCACTTCTTTGGCTGGCATTGTTTCTCTCTCCTAATGGAATCGATTGCTCAGGCGCCTTCGATTACGCCCATGATGTCTTCCTCGCGCATGACGAGGAGCTCATCGCCTTTTACCTTCACCGTCTGGCCGGAATACTTGCCGAAGAGGACGCGGTCTCCAACCTTCACGTCGATCGGAATCAGTTTGCCGTTGTCGTCTTTCTTGCCCTTGCCCACGGCGACGATCTCGCCCTGGTCGGGTTTCTCGGCGGCGGTGTCTGGAATGACGATGCCACCGGCGGACTTGCGCTCCTCTTCAATGCGCTTGACGATCACGCGGTCATGCAGCGGACGAATTTTCATGCTGGCTCCCAAATTTGAAATACTTAAGAAAACATGATGTATTACAGTGGGTTGTGTCCAACCCGGCCTTGAAATCCCGGAGGTTGAAGGCCTTTAGCACTCACCTCGGACGAGTGCTAATGATAGCGTCTACGGCCCTAGTTTTCAAGAGCGGCGCCGCAGATTTGCCGCCCGCGACGCAGAAAGCGCTGCGTTCGGCGGGCGTGCCGCAGGCCGCCGTGGCCGCCTGGGTACAGGAAATCGGTGCCCCGCGCCCGACGATCGCGCTGCATCCTGATACGCCGGTGAATCCAGCTTCGGTGATGAAGCTCGTCACCACCTATGCCGCACTCGAGCTCCTGGGGCCGGCCTACCGCTGGAAGACCGAGGCTTGGCTCGACGGCGAGCACCTGGTGCTGCGCGGCACCGGCGACCCCAAGCTCAATTACGAGAGCTTCTGGATGCTCCTGCGCAGCCTCCGCGGGCGCGGACTGCGCGAGCTGCGCGGCGATGTGGTGCTCGACCGCAGCTACTTCGGGCCGGTGCAATACAGCCCCTTCGACAGCGACACCTACCGGCCCTACAACGTGACCCCCGATGCGCTGCTGGTGAACTTCAAATCGCTGCGCTTCACCTTCGTGCCGGAAGGCGATCAGGGCGTGCGCGTCTACGCCGAGCCGACGCTGCCGGGGATGGAGCTCGTCAATACGCTGAAGCTGGGCGGCGGCAGTTGCCCGGACGGCACGCGCGCCTTTCGCGAGGCGATCCAGGCCTCGTTCCAGTCGCAGCCGCCGCGGGCGAGCTTCGCGGGTACCTATCCGCTGTCCTGCGGCGAGCGCGAGCTGAACGTCGCGCTGCATGATCCCGCCGACTATCTCGCCGGCATGATGCGCCAGCTCTGGGCTGAAATGGGCGGCACATGGAGGGGCACGGTGCGAGAAGGCACGGCATCGCCCGCGGCGCGGCTCCTCTACGTGCACGAATCCGAGCCGCTCGCCGAGATCGTGCGCGACATCAACAAGTTCTCGAACAACGTGATGGCGCGCCAGCTGTTCCTCACGCTCGGCGCGGAGCTCGGCGGCCCGCCGGCACGCGCCGAGGAAGCCGCGCGCGCGATCCGCGAATGGCTCGCGGCGAAGAACATCCAGGCGCCAGAGCTGGTACTGGAAAACGGCTCCGGGCTCTCGCGCCTGGAGCGCATCAGCGCCCACCATCTCGCGGCGCTCTTGCAGGCGGCGTGGCGCAGCGCGGTGATGCCGGAGTTCGTCTCTTCGCTGCCGATCGTCGCGGCCGACGGCACCATGAGGAAGCGCCTGCACGGCGAACGCGTCGCCGGCAGCGCCCACATCAAGACCGGCCTGCTCGCCGATGCACGCGCCATTGCGGGATATGTCCTCGACAGGAACGGCCGGCGCCACGTGGTGGTGATGATCGTGAACCATCCGAAGGCGCATGACACCGAGGCGGCCATGGACGCCCTGCTCGAATGGATCTACGAGTCCGCTACAAGCCCAGCTCGCGCCACAACGAATCGACCCGGCGCTTCACCGCGGCGTCCATGACGATCGGGCGCCCCCAGCGGCGCTCGGTCTCCCCCGGCCACTTGTTGGTCGCGTCGATGCCGATCTTCGACCCGAGCCCGGAAACCGGGCTGGCGAAGTCGAGGTAATCGATCGGCGTACGCTCGGCGATCAGTGTGTCGCGCGCCGGGTCCACGCGGGTGGTGAGCGCCCAGACGACTTCCTTCCAATCGCGCACGTCGATGTCCTCGTCGCAGATCATGATGAACTTGGTGTACATGAACTGCCGCAGATAGCTCCAGACGCCGAACATCACGCGCTTGGCATGTCCCGGGTACTGCTTGCGCATCCGCACTACCGCGAGCCGGTACGAGCAGCCCTCCGGCGGCAGATAGAAATCCAGAATTTCCGGGAATTGCTTCGCGAGCAGCGGCACGAAGAGCTCGTTCAGGGCGAGGCCGAGAATCGCCGGCTCGTCGGGCGGCTTGCCGGTGTAGGTGGAGTGATAGATCGGCGAGCGGCGCATGGTGATGCGCTCGACCGTGAGCACCGGGAAGCGCTCCGCTTCGTTGTAGTAGCCGGTGTGGTCGCCGTGCGGTCCCTCCGGTGCCGTGTCGCCGGGGTGGACGACGCCTTCGAGCACGAGCTCCGCGGTGGCCGGGACTTGCAGCTTGCTGCCGAGGCAAGTGGCGAGCTCGGTGCGCGCGCCGCGCAGGAGTCCCGCGAACTGGTATTCGCCGAGCGTGTCGGGGATGGGCGTGACCGCGGCGAGCATGGTGGCCGGGTCGGCGCCCAGCGCCACGGCGACGGGGAAGGGATCCTTTGAGATCGCAGCGTGGTCGCGAAAATCGAGCGCACCGCCGCGATGCGCGAGCCAGCGCAGGATCACCCGGTTCGGCGCGATCACCTGCTGGCGGTAGATGCCAAGGTTCTGCCGGCTTTTCTGCGGCCCGCGCGTCACGGTGAGGCCCCAGGTGATGAGCGGTCCGGCGTCCTGCGGCCAGCAGGTCTGCACGGGCAGCCTGCCCAGATCGACCTCACTGCCCTGCCAGACGATTTCCTGGCAAGGCGGCGACGAGCGCTCCTTCGGCGCCATGTCGAGCACCCGCTTGAACACCGGGAATTTGTCCCATAGATCGCGCAGCCCGCTCGGCGGCTCGGGCTCCTTGAGGTAGGCAAGCAGTCTTCCGACCTCGCGCAGCTCCGCGGCGTCTTTCGCCCCCATGGCGGCGGCGACGCGCGACACGCTGCCGAAGAGATTCGCGAGGACGGGCATGTCGTAGCCGGCAGGATGCTCGAACAGCAGCGCCGGCCCGCCGGCGCGCAGCACGCGGTCGCAGATCTCGGTCATCTCGAGGCGCGGCGACACCGGCGTGGCGATGCGCCTGAGCTCGCCGCTCGCCTCGAGCTGGGCGAGGAACTCGCGCAGATCCCGGTAGGTCACCGGGTTGCGGCCATCAGCCGCTCGCTCGCCATCTCGGCGAAGTCGAGCAGCAGCGTATCGCGCCCGCGCACGCAGTAGCTGCGCTCCGAGCCGCCGAGCGCGAGCGTGAAGGTGGTCGAGCCGCGCCAGCCGAGCACGCCGAGCACCGCGCCGCCGATCGCGCCGGCGAGCGCGATCGCCGGCAGCAGCGCCGCGGTCACCTCGATGAAGCGGAACAGGCTGTACAAGGCGCGCGCCACGCCCTGCGCGCTGGCTGCCATCTCCTGCGCGGCGCCGTGGGCGAAGCTGCCGAGCGGCGCCGAGAGCACCAGGAGAAACAGCGCCGCGACGACGCAGGCGACGCCCCAGCCGAGGCGGCGCGGATCGCGCTGGAACGAGACCTTCATGGCGGTGATGCGCGCGAGCGGCACCGTCTCGAGGTGCGAGTCGCTGCGGTGCACCAGGCAGCGCGGATACAGCATCAGCTGCGAGCCGCGTTGCGCGCCGCTCGCAAAGTCGAAGCGCATCAGGGCGAGCTGGGATTCGTCGCTCATCTCAGGCTGAGGCTCGCGGCGATGCCGGCGAAGATCGCGGCGCCGACCCAGTTGTTGTGGCGAAACGACTTGAAGCAGCCTTCGCGGCTGCGATCGCGGATCAGCGTCCAGTGGTAGAGCATCATCGCTCCGGCAAGGCCGAGGCCGGCATAGTAGGGCCAGGCGAGCCCGCGCAGCGCGCCGAGGAGCGCGAGCAGCGCGAGCATCAGCGCGTAGCTCGTCATTACCCCGGCGACGTCCCAGCGCCCGAGGGTCAGCGCCGAGGTACGGATGCCGAGCTTCGCGTCGTCGTCGCGATCGACCATGGCGTACTCGGTGTCGTAGGCGAAGGCGTAGAACACGTTGGCGGCGAGCAGCAGCCAGCACTCGAGCGGCAGGCGCACCTGGACCGCGGCATACGCCATCGGGATGCCGAAGCCGAAGGCGATGCCGAGATACGCCTGCGGCAGTGCGAACACGCGCTTGGCATACGGATAGCTCGCGGCGATCGCCAGAGCAACGAATGACAGGGCGAACGCCAGGCGGTTCAGGTATAGCACCAGCGCGAACGCGGCGAGCGCCAGCGCGGCGGCGACGGCGAGCGCTTCCCACGGCGCGATCTCGCGCGCCGCGAGCGGCCGGCCGCGCGTGCGCTCGACGTGCACATCGAAGTTGCGGTCGGCGTAATCGTTCACCGCGCATCCGGCCGAGCGCATCAGCACCCCACAGGAGCAAGAGCGTGCCGATCGGCTTGTCGAGGCGGATGAGACGCTCGTAGGCGTCGAGGCGCCTTGCGATGAAGGCGAGGTCCACGTTCGAAGGATAACTCACACCTGCGTCAGATCCCTGCGGCCGCCGAGCCAGCGCGCGACGTGCGCGCGCGCGGCCGCAGGATGGCGCTCGAGCATCTCGCCCGCCGCCTCGACCGCCTGCGCGACGAGCTCGCCGTCGCGCTCGAGATCGGCGAAGCGCAGCAGCGGCTCGCCGCTTTGCCGCTCGCCCAGATACTCGCCCGGGCCGCGCAGCTCGAGGTCGCGCTGCGCGATCGCGAAACCATCCGTGCTCTTGAAGATGATCTCCAGCCGGTCGCGGGCAGTCTGCGACAGCGCGTCTCCGAAAAGCAGGATGCATACGCTCTCGCGCGCACCGCGGCCGATGCGTCCGCGCAGCTGATGCAGCTGCGCCAGGCCGAAGCGTTCGGCGCTCTCGATCACCATGAGCGAGGCATTGGGCACGTCGACACCGACTTCGATCACCGTGGTGCAGACGAGAAGCTGGACCTCTCCGGCAACGAAGCGCTGCATCACCGCAGCTTTTTCCACGGCAGCCAAACGGCCATGCAGGAGCCTCCTCGATCACCGGGCATACCCAATAGGCTTGCTCGCCCTCCGCGCACGCGGCGCGGATGCGCGCGAGCACCTCCGCACGGCGAGCCGCGGCAAACATGCGGGTGGCCACGGGCCGGCGCCCGGGCGGCAGCTCGTCGATCACCGAAACGTCGAGGTCGGCGAAGTAGGTCATGGACAGCGTGCGCGGGATCGGCGTGGCGCTCATCATGAGCTGGTGCGGCAATGCGTCGTCGCCTTTCTTGCGCAGCGTGAGGCGCTGCTGCACGCCGAAGCGATGCTGCTCGTCGACCACGGCGAGCCCCAGCCGCGCGAACTCGACACCTTTTTGCACCAGCGCGTGCGTACCGATGGCGATCTGCGCTTCACCCGACGCGATCGTCGCGAGGGCCTGCTTCTTTTCTCTTGCGGACAAGGACCCGTGCAGCCAGGCGATGCGCACATCGAGCGGCTGGAGCCATTCGCTGAACTTGCGGAAGTGCTGCTCGGAAAGAATCTCGGTGGGCGCCATCACCGCCGCCTGATGACCGGAGTCGGCCGCCGCCAGGCAGGCGATCGCCGCGACCACCGTCTTGCCGCTGCCGACGTCGCCCTGCAGCAGGCGCTGCATCGGGTGTGGCTGTACGAGATCGCGCAGCACCTCGTTCAACGTGCGCGTCTGCGCGCGCGTGAGCTTGAACGGCAGCCTGCGCGCGAACGCCTTGAGGAGCGCGCCGTCGGCGCGCAGCACGGGAGCGGCCCGGCTGCGCCGCTTGCGATAGGCGAATCGCAGCGACAGCTGCTGCGCGAGCAATTCGTCGAACTTCACGCGCCGCCAGGCCGGATGCGTGCGCTCGACGAGCGCTGCGGCATCGATCCCCGGCGGCGGCCGATGCAGCAGCCTCACCGACTCGTCGAAGGCCGGCAGCGCATATCTGGCGCGCAGTCCCGGCGGCACGGTGTCCTCCAGCGGGCCGGCGTCGAGCGCCTCGAGCACCTTGGCACGCAGCGTCCCCTGCCCGATGCCAGCGCTCGACGGATACACCGGCGTCAGGCTCTGCGGCAGCGGCTCGCCGCCCGCAACGAACCGGTAGCGAGGGTGCGCCATTTCGGCGCCAAGCAGGCCGCCACGAACCTCGCCGAAGGCTCGCACGTACCGGCCCTCCTCTATGGCTTGCTTGAACTGCGCGAGCTGGCTCGCGCGAAAGTGAAAGAAACGCAGCACCATCCCCTCGGCATTCACCAGGAGCTGGCGGTTGCGGCGGAAAACGATGGCGGCGCGCTGAACGCGCGCCTCCACCAGCACCGGACGGCCGGGCGGTGCGGCGTGGACTGGGGTGACGACGGTCTCGTCCTCGTAGCGCAGCGGCAGGTGCAGGACGAAGTCGAAGCGGGAACGCAGCCCCAGCTTCTCGAGCTTCCCGGGCTTCACCCCGCGTGCAAAATGGCGTCGATCTCGACCAGTGCGCCGCGCGGCAGGCCCGCGACGCCGACGGCGGCGCGCGACGGATAGGGTTCGCGCACGTATTGCGCCATGATCTCGTTCACGCGCGCGAAGTGCGCGAGATCCGTGAGGTAGACCGTCATGCGCACGCAATGCTCGAGGCCCAGGCCCGCGGCCACGGCGACGGCGGCGAGGTTGCGGAACACGCGGTGCGTCTGTCCCTCGATGCCCTCGGCGAGCTGCATCGTCGCCGGGTCGAGGCCGATCTGGCCCGAGAGGTAGACCGTGTTGCCGGCGCGCACCGCCTGCGAATACGTGCCGATCGCCTCGGGCGCCTCGCGCGTCTGGATCGGGGTCTTCATGCGGGTTATCTTAGCCTAATGATTTCGAGCCTTGAGAAGCTGCTCGGCACGGCGCGCGATGGCGCGCTGCTGCGCTACTCGCTCGGGCTCGAATACGCCAAGGCCGGCGAGCACGCGCGCGCCGCGCAGTATCTGCGCGACGCAGTGGAGCGCGATCCGCTGTATTCAGCGGCCTGGAAGGCGCTTGGCCGTTCGCTCAATGAAGCCGGGCTGCAGGCAGAGGCGCTCGACGCCTACAAGCGCGGCATCGCAGCGGCGCGCGCCAAGGGCGATCGCCAGGCGGAAAAGGAAATGACGGTGTTTATGAAGCGCTTGGAAAAAGCCGCGCCAGCGCCTGGGAAAGACCGGCGATGAAGCGTTCCTTGCCGACGAGCTCGTCGGCGCCGGCGCGCTTCGCGGCAGCAAGCGCCTCCGGCGTGTCGAAAAGCGCTAGCGCCACGACGGCCGGCGCGGCGGGCGCGGCCTTGACGCGCTGCACGAGCTCCATGCCGCGCTTCGGCCCGAGCCCGAGATCGAGCAGCAGCACGTCCGGCGTCGCCGCTTCCACCAGCGCCAGCGTCTGCGGTGCGGTGCTCGCGATGCCCGCGAGCATGAATCCCGGCAGGCTCGCGACGTAGTTCGCGGCGGCGGCGAGAAACGCCGGGCTGTCGTCAGCGATCGCCACCTTGCGCAAGCGGGTAATTTCTTCCATGGACACGAGGATAAACAGTGCGCGCGCGTCTCGGTATCGGGGCGTTCCCGAAGCGGGCTTGGGAAATCCCTGAGAACGTCAGAAGTTGTCAGCCATCGGGCGGGACGAGGCCGGTGCGAAGCGCATAGCGCACGAGTCCGGCGACGTCGCGAATCCCCAGGCGATCCATGATCTGCGCGCGATGCGTCTCCACCGTCTTCACCGAGAGGTTGAGGAGGAAGGCGATTTCTTTCGTGCTCTTGCCGCCGGCGACCATGCGCAGGACCTCGCGCTGGCGCGCCGTGAGCACCTCGGGGGTCGCATCGCCGCCGGTGCGCTGCACGTAGCCTTCGACGACCTGCCGCGATACGGCGGGACTCAGCCAGCTCTCGCCGCGCATCACGCTGCGCAGCGCGAGTTCCAGCTCGCCGGTGGCCGCATCCTTCAGCAGGTAGCCCGCGGCCCCGGCGCGCAGCGCCTGCAGCACGTACTCCTCGCCCGAGTGCATTGAAAGAATTACCACGCGCACCGATGGCACGCGCTCGCGCATCAGCGCCGCGGCTTCGAGGCCGGTGATGCCCTTCATCGCGATGTCCATCAGCACGACGTCGGGCTGCTCGCGCGAGGCGAGCGCGAGCGCCTCCTCGCCGCTCGCCGCCTCGCCGACCACGGTGACTTCCGCCATCGCACCCAGGAGCGAGCGGATTCCGGCCCGCACCAGCGCATGATCGTCGGCGAGCAGCACGCGGATCATCAGGCGGCCTGCTCGCTGCCCTGGCGGCGCAGCGGAAAGGTGGCGAGGAGCACCGTCCCTTGGCCGGGCGCCGCGCGCAGCTCGAAGGACCCGCCGGCAAGGGCAATGCGCTCCTCCATGCCGATCAAGCCGAGGCTGGCGCCGCTCGCCCCGCGCCGGCGCACCGCTTCCAGGTCGAAGCCGCGGCCATCGTCGCGCACCGAGAGCGCGAGGCGCCCGCCCGCCATGAACAGGCGCACCCAGACGGCGTGCGCGCGCGCGTGGCGCAGCACATTGTTGATCGCTTCCTGCGCGACGCGGAAGCACGCCGTCTCCGTGTCGGGCTCGATATCCTGCGGCGCCTCGCTGGCATCGAAATTCGCTGCGAGGCCGGCGACGCCGGCCTGGCGGTCGAGGTGCGAGCGCAGCGCCGCCGCGAGGCCGAGGTCATCGAGCTGCGGCGGGCGCAGGCTGAGCGAGAGCTGCCGCACGCGCTCGAGGGTGTGCTGGACGGTCTCGACGCCTTCGGCGACGCGCGCCTGCAGCGCCGGCTCGCCCGCACGGTGCAGCGACTCGAGCTGGATCTTCAGGGCGGTGAGCGCCTGCCCGATGTCGTCGTGCAGGTCGCGCGCGAGGCGCCCGCGCTCTTCCTCCTGGACTTCGAGCAGCCGGCGCGAAAGCGCGCGCAGCCGCTCATGCGAGAGCTCGAGCTCGCGGTTGACGTGCTCGAGCGCCTGCTGCGTGCGCTGCCGCTCGGTGATGTCGTTGATCACCACCAGGCGCGCGCGGCGGCCGCGCCAGCCGACGAGATGACCGACGCCATCGATGTCCAGCGGCTCGCCGTTCTTGCGGGCATGGCGAAAGACGCCGCGGTAGACCGAGCCGCCCGGCTCGTTGCGCAGGAAGTCGCGCCGCTCGTCGTGCCGGCGCAGATCGGATGCGCTCATGCCGAGGAATTCGTCCCGGCTGTAACCGTACAGGCGCAGCGCCGCATCGTTCACGGCGACGAAGCGCAAGCTTTCGTCATCGAGCACCCACATCGGCAGCGGGCTCGACTCGAACAGCATGCGGTAGCGGCCGGCCTGCGGGTCGATGCGATCGACGAGCTGCTGCAGTCTCGCGGCAAGGACTCGCAAGGGACTCATGGGCCGCGCAATGGTACCGCTGGCACGCGCTTTGCGAAGAGCGCAGGCATGAACCGGGCCGGCAACGGCAAGTCTTACACGCGGTTGCCGCCTTTGCCGGCCGAATCTGCTCGCGCCGCCGGGCTGCGCTATGTAAGCGACGCGATCCCGGGGATCGAGCGCCGGCCGGCCGCGCCAGGCTTTCGCTACGTGGCCGCCGACGGCGCTGCGCTGCGCGACAAGGCGACGCAGGCGCGCATCCGCGCGCTCGCGATTCCGCCGGCGTGGACCGATGTCTGGATCTGCCCGCGCGAAGACGGCCATCTGCAGGCGACGGGGCGCGACGCGCGCCGGCGCAAGCAGTATCGCTATCACCCGCGCTGGCGCGAAGTGCGCGACGAGAGCAAGTACGGCCGGCTGGTGGCGTTCGGCCGCGCGTTGCCGCGCATCCGCCGGCGCGTGGCGCGCGATCTCGCCCGTCCCGGACTGCCGCGCGAGAAGGTGCTCGCCGCGCTGGTCCGCTTGCTCGAGACCACCTATATCCGCATCGGCAACGAAGAGTACGCCCGCGACAACGACTCATTCGGGCTCACGACGTTGCGCGAGCGGCAGGTCAAGGTGGAAGGCGCGCAGTTGCGGTTCCGCTTCCGCGGCAAGAGCGGCGTGCCGCACGAAGTTGCGCTCACCGACCGCCGCGTCGCGCAGCTCGTGCGCCGCATGCAGGACCTGCCGGGCCAGGAGCTGTTCCAGTACCTCGATGAGGACGGAGCCACGCGCGCCATAGAGTCCACCGACGTGAACACCTATCTCAAGCGGGTCGCCGGCGAGGAATTCACCAGCAAGGACTTCCGTACCTGGGCGGGAACGCTGCTTTGCGCGCGCGCCTTGCGCCGGCTGCCGCCGCCGCAATCAGCCGCTGGGGGAAGACGCGAGGTAGCCCAGGTCATCGAAGCGGTGGCGCGCGAGCTGCGCAACACGCGGGCAGTCTGCCGGAAGTGCTACGTGCACCCGACCGTCATCGAAAGCTATCTCGAAGGCCGCCTGCAGAACATGCTGCGCGGACGCTCCGAGCACGCGGCGCTGATCTCTCTGCTGGAGGGTAAAGGCAGGCGGCGACGCCGCGAGCGCTCGCTAGTGCCGCTTCTTGCCCGCTCGATCGGGCGCGCTTCCGGCACGCAGGTTGCTGCACCGTAGGCACGACTACAGCCAGGAGCAAGCCATGCGGAACCTCATCAGCATCGCGGCAATCCTCACCCTGGGCCTCGCTGCCTGCGTGCATACCTCGGACAATCCGCCGACCGTTCGTGCGGGCGCGGGCGCCGACGCGGACAATCCCCGCGCACGCGATGCCGGCCGGGCGGCGGGCGCCGGCGGTTCGCACGCCCCGGGCAGCACCGGCCTCGGCGCCGGCACGATGGGCATCGAGAATTCGGCGCGCGTCGGTTCCGGGCGCTGAGTGTTGGTCCTTAGCCTTGCTTTTGTAGCGCTCACCGCGTCGGCTGAGGGACCGGGCACGCGCATCCGCACCACGCCTGAGATCCCGCAAGCGATGGAACTGAGCCAGCCTCCTCAGCCGAGCAACCCGGCAAAGCCGTGCGAGAGTCTGCGCGGCGAAGCGCGCGAGCGCTGTCTGCATCAGCCCCGCGCGGCCGACGTCGAACGCCGCTCAAGCGGTCCCGAAGCGACGGGCATGGGCTCTGGCGCGGGTGCGGGCGCTACTTCGAGTACCAGCAGTAGCGGAACAGCGCCGCGCTAGGGAAGCGGGGATGTGGTGGAGTGGAGGAGGATCGAACTCCCGACCTTCGCATTGCGAACGCGACGCTCTCCCAGCTGAGCTACCACCCCTCGGAGAGGGGCGGATTCTACCCCAACTGCGATGCCGCAGGTATCATCGGCGCTCGCGTAACTGAGGATTTCCCATGCAGATTTCTCCGCCTTTCGGCTACAAGGAAGTCGTCCCGTTTCTCAAGACGCAGAAGGTGCGCCTGCTCGCGCCGGGCGAAGTGCCCGAGTTCGCGCAGCACGGCAACGCGATGCCGATCAGCCTCTCCGAATTCCAGCCGGTAGCGCGCGACTATCCGATCGTGTTCACTGCAGCCGACGGCTCGCAGTCCTTCGCGCCGGTCGCGGTGCTCGGCCTGACGAGCGGCGAGAATCTTT
>VBCP01000208.1 GCA_005888925.1 Betaproteobacteria bacterium
CTGCAGAAAGTGCTGCCGGAAGTGCATCCCACGGCGATCGCGGTCGCGCAGCTCGCCGCGCCGCGGCTCGAGGCGGGCGAGGGTGTCGATGCGGCGCTCGCGGTGCCGAGCTACGTGCGAGATAAAGTGGCGTTCACCAAGGAAGAGCTGGCGAGACGATGAGCGCGGTCCTCAAGGACATCCCGCAGCTGCAGCCGATGCGCGAGGATGAGCTCGCCGACGTGACGGCGATCGAAAAGGCGATATACACGCACCCGTGGACGCAGGGCAACTTCGTCGATTCGCTGCGCGCGGGCTATGAATGCCGCACCTGGCGGCTCGACGGCGAGCTGGTCGGCTATTTCGTGCTGATGGCCGCGGCCGGCGAAGCGCATCTGCTCAACCTGTCGATCGCCGAGCCGCACCAGCGGCGCGGACACGGCACGGCGCTCTTGCGCGAGGCGGCCGGCCTCGCTCGAGCGCTCGGCGCGAAGAACGTGTTTCTCGAGGTGCGGCCGAGCAACCGCGCGGCGCAGGGCCTCTATATGCGCTTCGGTTTCCGCAAGGTCGCGGTGCGCCGCGGCTACTACCCGGCGCACTCCGGGCGCGAGGATGCGCTCGTGCTGACGCTCGCGCTGTGAGCCGCAGGCACGACGTGCTCGCCGAAATGGGCCTCGCGCCGATCTGGCGTTTGCGCAACCCGCCGGTGCCAGCAGCGCCGCTGCCCGACCGGGGGTGGATAGAGCTCAAACAGGCGGTTCCCGCATGCACTGCGTGCGGCCTGCATAAGGGGCGCACGCAGACCGTGTTCGGCGTCGGCGACGAGAACGCCGAGTGGATGCTGATCGGCGAGGCGCCGGGTGCCGAGGAAGATCGCCTCGGCGATCCGTTCGTCGGCCAGGCCGGAAAGCTGCTCGACAACATGCTCGCGGCGATCGGCCTGAAGCGTGGCGAGAACGTCTACATCGCCAACGTGCTCAAGTGCCGGCCGCCGGGCAACCGCAACCCCGAGCCCCAGGAAGTCGAGAAATGCACGCCGTTCCTCAAGCAGCAGATCGCGCTCATCCGGCCGAAACTGATCATCGCCATGGGACGCTTCGCGGCGCAGACGCTGCTCGCGAGCGACGCGACCATCGCCAGCCTGCGCGGCCGCGTGTTTCGCTATGAAGGCGTGCCGCTGATCGTCACTTACCACCCGGCCTATCTGCTGCGCACTTTGCCGGACAAAGCGAAAGCCTGGGCCGATCTCGTCTTCGCGAAGAAGACGATGGCTTCCCTCTAGGTATCCTTGCGCGCGGGGCGCGGATCCTCGGCCCGCGCAAAGGCGAGCAGCCGTTCGATCTCGTCGCGATGCACGCGCCGGTTGTGCGAGAACCAGAGCTGCACCAGGCCCATGGTGCCGGCGACGAACAGGCCGAAGAACACGATCACGTAGTAGATCGAGTGGCCGACGTTCAGAAGCAGCGAGTACAACGCGATCATGATCAGGACCGACGTGTTCTCGTTGAAGTTCTGCACGGCGATCGAGCGCCCGGCACCCACCAGGTGGTGCCCGCGATGCTGCAGGAGCGCGTTCATCGGCACGACGAAGAAGCCGGCCATCGCGCCGATCAGGATCATCAGCCCCACCGCCAGCCACACCTGGTCGACGAAGACCATCGCGATCACGACGATGCCCATCGCGATGCCCAGCGGGATCACGCGCACCGAGCGGTCGAGCGAGATCCAGGCGGAGGCGAGCACCGCGCCGATCGCGATGCCCACCGCGGTCACGCCCTGCAGGATCGCGGCCTTCGACAGGTCGAAGTTGAGCGCGGAGCGCGCCCATTCGATGACGATGAACTGCAGCGTCGCGCCCGCGCCCCAGAAGAGCGTGGTGACCGCGAGCGAGATCTGCCCGAGCCGGTCGCGCCACAGATACCGCACGCAGCGCCCGAAGTCGCGCAGCGTCTCGAGCGGGTCGGCGGGGAAGTGCTTGAGCGTCACGCCGGTGCGCGGCACTTCCAGATTGAACAGCGCCGCCACCGCGTAGACCACCACGATGAGCGCGATCGCCGCTTCGGCCGGCGTGTCGATTCCCGTATCGATGAACGGAAAGTCGAGGTGCAGCAGCACCCCGGAGACGGTGCCGTGCAGCAGCACGCCGCCGAGCATGGTGCCGAGGATGATCGAGGCGACGGTAAGACCCTCGATCCAGCCGTTCGCCACCACCAGCTGCCGGTGCGGCAGGTACTCGGTGAGGATGCCGTATTTCGCCGGCGAGTAGGCCGCGGCGCCGAGCCCGACCACCGCATAGGCGGCGAGCGGATCGAGGCCCCAGAGCATCAGCACGCAGCCGACGATCTTCACGCTGTTGGCGAGGAACATCACCTGGCCCTTGGGCAGGCGATCGGCGAACGCGCCGACGTACGGCGCGAGCGCGACGTAGGAGGCGACGAAGAAGAACTTCAGGTAAGGCGTGAGCCAGGAAGGCGCGTCGGCCTGCATCAGCAGCGCGATGGCGGCGACGAGCAGCGCGTTGTCGGCGAGCGACGAGAAGAACTGCGCCGCCATGATGATGTAGAAGCCTTTGTTCACGTGCCTTTCATAGCGCGCTCGAGCTCATCCTTGGAACGCGGGCGTTTATAGCACAATAGGCAAAATGCCACGCCCGATCCGCGCCGCCATTTCGGCGGGCGCTCTCGCACACAATCTGCGCATCGCGCAAGACCATGCCGGTGGCGCGAAGATCTGGGCGGTGATCAAGGCGAACGGGTACGGCCACGGGCTCGAGCGCGCGGCGCGCGCGCTCGATGCGGCCGACGGTTTCGCCGTGCTCGACTTTCAGGAAGCGGCGCGCCTGCGCGTCGCGGGCAGCGCGAAGCCGATCCTCATGCTCGAGGGCGTGTTCAAGCCGGCCGACGTGCCGCTGCTCCATAAATATGCGCTGACACCGGTGATCCACAATGCCGTCCAGGTCGAGATGCTGCGCGCGGGCGATCTGCCGGGCGCGATCGACGTCTACGTCAAGGTGAATAGCGGGATGAACCGGCTCGGCTTCACGCCGGAGAACTTCGGCGCGAACTACCAGGCGCTGCGCGAGCACCCGCGTGTGAAGACGCTGACCCTGATGACGCATTTCGCCGACGCTGATGGTGCTACGGGCGTTAAAGCGCAGCTCGAATGGTTCTCGGAAATGACAAAATCTTTCGCCGGGTGCTCTACGGTTGTTCTCCTTTTGCCGATCGTCCGGCCGATGCCTTCGGCTTGAAGCCCGCCATGACGCTCAACTCCGAGCTCATTGCAACGCAGCATCTGCGCCCCGGCGAGCGCGTCGGCTACGGCTTCAGCTACGAAGCTTCGGGCGAGCTCACCATCGGCATCGTCGCCTGCGGCTACGCCGACGGCTATCCGCGCCACGCGCCGGTCGGCACGCCGGTGCTCGTCAACGGCAAGCGCACCCGCATCGTTGGGCGGGTATCGATGGACATGATCACGGTCGACATCAGCGGCATCCCCGAAGCGGGCATCGGCACGCCGGTGACGCTGTGGGGCGAGGGTCTTTCGGCGGACGAAGTCGCCGCCGCGGCCGGGACGCTCAGCTACGAGCTCCTTTGCGCGCTCGCGCCGCGCGTTCCGGTAGCCGAGGTTTCCTGATGGCGAAGGCGAAAACCGCCTATGTCTGCGCCGAGTGCGGCGCCTCGGCGCTGCAGTGGTTCGGCAGCTGCCCTTCGTGCGGCTCGGCCGGCACGCTCACCGAAAGCGCGGTGGAGAAGCAGACCGGGCACCGCTACGCCGCCGAGGCGACGAAAGCGGTGACGCTGGAAGCGGTCGAGGCGAAGGAGCTCGAGCGCATCCCGAGCGGGCAGGCGGAGCTCGACCGTGCGCTCGGCGGCGGGATGGTGGCGGGCCAGGTCGCGCTGCTCGGCGGCGACCCGGGCATCGGCAAGTCCACGTTGCTCCTGCAGGCGCTGCACGCCGTTTCCGCCGGCTTGCCGGCGCTCTACATCAGCGGCGAAGAGTCGACGGAGCAGATCGCGCTCCGCGCGAGGCGCCTCGCTTTGCAAGCGGGTGCACTGCGCCTGCTGGCGGAGACGCAGCTCGAGCGCATCCTCGCGACTCTCGAGTCGGCGAAGCCGCGCGTCGCGGTCATCGACTCGATCCAGACGCTGTGGTCCGACACGCTGCAGTCCGCGCCCGGCTCGGTCGCCCAGGTGCGCGAATGCGCGGCGCAGCTCACGCGCCATGCCAAGCGCAGCGGCATCGCGCTGCTGCTCATCGGGCACGTCACCAAGGAAGGCGCGATCGCCGGCCCGCGCGTGCTCGAGCACATCGTCGACACGGTGCTCTACTTCGAGGGCGACCCGCATTCCTCGTTCCGGCTGGTGCGCGCGGTGAAGAATCGCTTCGGTGCGGTGAACGAGCTCGGCGTCTTCGCCATGACCGAGAAGGGCCTGCGCGGGGTCAGCAACCCGTCGGCGCTCTTCCTGTCCACGCACGAAAAGCCTGTTTCAGGCTCCTGCGTGCTCGTGACCATCGAAGGCACGCGCCCGCTGCTGGTCGAGATCCAGGCGCTGGTGGATGCGGCGCATGCGCCCAATCCGCGCCGTCTCTCCGTGGGCCTCGAGCAGAACCGGCTTGCGATGCTGCTCGCGGTGCTGCATCGCCACGCCGGCATCGCCACCTGGGAGCAGGACGTCTTCGTCAACGCGGTCGGCGGCGTGCGCATCGCCGAGCCGGCGGCGGACCTCGCGGTATCGCTCGCCGTCGTCTCCTCGCTCACCGACCGGCCCATTGCGGAGAAGGTCGCCGTGTTCGGCGAGATCGGCCTCGCCGGCGAGGTGCGCCCCGCGCCGCGCGGCCAAGAGCGCCTGCGCGAAGCCGCGAAGCTCGGCTTCGAAAAAATCATCCTCCCGCGCGCCAATACGCCAAAGGCAAAGATTCCAAACCTGGACGTGCTACCGGTCGAGCGCGTCGACCAGGCCGTTCAGTTGCTCAGGACGCTGTAGTCCGCTTCGTTTTGCTTGACTATCGAGGAAGCCCTATCGGGGCTCGCCGGATTTATGTCGAGCGTGCGGGTACGCGGCACGACCACGAGGTCGAGCTCTTCCATGGGAATCGCCCCCACCAGCACCTGATCGCCGATCACGATGGCGCCGGTAAATCCGATTCGGTTCTTGAAACGCACCTCGACCGGGCCGACGTAAGGCACATTCCTCGTCGTGCCATCGGCCAACGTGACTGTCTGATCAGTGACTTGCTCCAGGCGCAGGCGCGAGCAAATTTCCGCGGGAATGCAGAGAAACAGCGCCCCCGAATCGGCCAGCGCTTCAACCTCAACCGGCTCGAGGTCGGGCAAGCGCGGATTCCGAAGGATGATCTTGCTGTACACGATTCCCATTTTATTCCCCCTGACCCGACTAACGCGCATCCCGGCCAAGGGATGACTGATCAGCGAGACCGCAGGCCCGACGATACCGAGGCAAAGAGGACATCCCACAACACGTGCCGCCCCGAAGGCGCAGGTCGCGGTCCAGGAAATCGCTCGTCGAGCAGCTTCAAGTCGGACATCTTGGAGAGCACTGCCCACCGCCATCCTGAAGGCCGGCCGGAGCGGCTTTCGCCGCCCGACTGGTAGAAGAAAAGCTTCGGCTCGCCGCCGATGATGCCGTAATCGTGAGGCTCGCCAACACGACGCCGTCCGTCGAGAACGAAGCTCACGAGGCGGCGCTGCGCGATGGCCTCGCGCAAAACGCTATCCATTGATCGCTTGCGCGGCACGTATGCCGCTGCGCACCGCAGCTTCGAGCGTCGGCGGATATTGAGGATCGGTGTAATCACCGGCGAACGAGACGCCGTCCATTCGGCTGGGCAGCTGCTTCGCGCCAGGTGCGCAAGTAATGGTGGCGCGCTTTTCGGCGATGACGCGCG
>VBCP01000209.1 GCA_005888925.1 Betaproteobacteria bacterium
GCTGGCGCAGGCCGCCGTAGGTCATGACGCGCCCGTTCAGCAGGTTGTAATCCGGGAACGGCGCAACGACGCGAAGCAGCTCGCGCGCCGCTTCGCCCGGTTCGGCAACCTCGACGTGCAGTGTGAATTCGGGCGTGCGGCCGCCGCGGGCGTAAGACGTGCCGACGTACTGCTTGGCGCCGCGCTCGAGCGTGACGCGGCGCATGACCTTGGGCGTGCCGAGCGCGTTGCGGCCGCCCGCGCAGGCATCGCCGTCAGTCACCGGCATCGTCAACACCACCCAGCCCGGTCGTCCTTCATGGAGCGCGAGCACCGAGATCTCGGACTCGCGGTAGAGCGGGCCGTTCTCCATCCCATAGAAGTCGAGGACGCTCACGCGCACCAGCGGCCGCGTCGGCATGGTAAAGGGCTCGGGGATGGCCCGCCGGTAGGTCGCAGGATCCGCCGCCTCGAAGTAGACGCGGATGAAGTCGCTTTCCGTGTAGACAATCGGCGGCGTATAGCGGCGCGACCAGACGCACAGCGCGAGACCGGCGTCCTCGATCGGCGCGGCGTCGTAGAAACCGGGGCCGCTCGCCGCGCAGCCGCCGAGCGCGATCAGGGCAATCGCGTAGCGCTGACCGATATCAGGGGCTTGCCGCTCGCCGCGTCGACCATCTCACCTTGCAGCGCCTGACCCTCGATGCGATAGCGGCCTTCCGCCTGGATCGCCGGATAACTGATCCTGAGGATGCCGTCGTCGAGCCGGCCCGCGACCGGGAACGAGCTCGGGCAAACCGGGTTCGCTTTCGGCAGCGCGTGGCCGCAGGCATACACGCCATACGCGCGGTCGGGAGCTGCCAGACGCTCGATCACGAGCGCCATGTTCTTGCGATAGCTCCGGCCGTCGGTCCAGACGCCGACCCAGCGCCCTGAGAAAGCGGCGAGCTCCGCCGGAATGTCAGCGCCCGGTGCTTCGATCGGCCGGTCCGCCAGGGGCACGTCGGCGGCGATTCTCACCGGCGCGCAGCCGGGCGCGACGAGCAGGCACAGGCCGAGCATCACGAGAGCGTGCTTCATGTTTGCCTGGCGATGCTACCCCCATCGAGAACGCATCGCTGGCCGGAAAGGTCTGCCGGAGAGCCTCGTCGAGCTTTTCTTCAGTGGTCAGCGTAGTCACGTGCCGAAGCTCTCGCCGCAGCCGCAGGTGCTGGCGGCATTCGGATTATCGAAGCGCAGCCGACGCGCGAGCCCATCGTGCACCAAGTCTAGCGTCGTGCCCTGCACATGGGGAAGGCTGGTGGGATCGACGGCGATGCGGATGCCGTTGCTCTCGAAAACCACGTCCTGGACACCGATCGCCGCCGCAGGGTCGACGCGGTACTTGTAGCCCGAGCAGCCTGCCGGCTGGACCGCGAGCCGCACGGCCACCGCGCCCGGATGCTTGGCGAGCTGCGCCGCGAAATGCCGGGCGGCGGATGGGCTCAAGTTAATGCCAGTCCCTTGCGACGGCGCGGCGATGCGCAACGCTGCATCCTGCGGAATCTCGATCACTACGTCGCCCTCGCCGCTGATCGCCTGGCATGCGAGACGCGCACCGGGCTCGAACGTCGAGGCCCGGTCGAGCATGTCCAGCTCGTCTTCGCTCGCCGCGCCCAGGCTCTCGAGTCCTTCGCGCACGATGACGCGGCAGGTCGCGCAGGCGAGCGTGCCGCCGCAGTCGTGCGCCAGCTCGACGCGCTGCTCGAGCAGACGGTCGAGCAGATTTTCGCCTGCCGCGAGGCGCAATTTAACCGTAGCCATGCACGTAGGACTGCGCCGGCGGCCGCAGGGTTCCTCCAGGATCGCTTCAGCCGTTGACCAGGACGCCGACCACGATCGCCGCGTCGAGCACGACCCAGCCGACGCAGGCGAGATAGATCGTCTTGTCGCGCTTTTGCACCCCATAGACGAACCACAGGCAGGCGGCAAGGAGATACGAAAGCCATGAAACGAGCGAGACCCCGGCGGCGTCACGGCCGATCCAGACGGTAAGGACCTGCGGCACCGTCATGAGCATGGTGAAAACGGAAAGCCCGCGCAGAACTTTCTCGAGACCGCTGACCGCTGGCGCACTGGACGGCCCGCGAACGCCAGCGCCATCGACGGGAAGCAGCGCCATGTGTGAGCCTCCTTGGGCTGTGTACGAAGTCTAGTTCGAAGGGATCGCCACCAAAGCCGTAGAAATGCAGACAACGGCCCTTCTCCGCGTCTACATGCTGGTCCAACAGCAATAGATGACGCGACTACGCAGTGCGTTCCGAATTCCGTACCAAGTACGTAATCATTCCTGCGCGGCCGGCACAGAAAGTCTTCGGCCTCGCTCAATACTTACAATAATTACGTACTTGGTACGGAATTACGCAGCTTTCTTTTCGGCGCGCTGCTCGACCGGCTTCGCCTCCTGGCTGAGGTTCATCGCGGTGTTGACGAGCGCGACGTGCGAGAAGGCCTGCGGGAAGTTGCCGAGGTGGCGGCCCGAGCGCGGGTCGTACTCTTCCGATAGCAGCCCGACGTCGTTGGCGAGGCGGCACAGGCGCTCGAAAAGTTCGCGCGCCTCGTCGCGGCGCCCGAGCATGATCAGGCAGTCGGCGAGCCAGAAGCTGCAGGCGAGGAACACGCCTTCGCCCGGCGGCAGCCCGTCAAGCGACTTTCGCGTGCGGTAGCGCAGCACGAAGGTTTCCTCGGTCAGGTCGCGCTGGATCGCTTCGATGGTGGCGCGCACGCGCGGATCGCTGCAGGGCAGGAAGCCGGTCATGGGGATGAGCAGTAGGCTCGCGTCGAGCTCCTTCGAGCCGTAGTGCTGCACGAAGCTGCCACGTTTCGCGTTCCAGCCGTGCTTGCAGACGTCGGCATGGATGCGATCGCGCAGCCGCCGCCAGTGCTCGACCGGGCCGGGGCGGCCGTGGGCCTCGACCGCCTTGATCGCGCGATCGAACGCCACCCAGCACATCACTTTGGAATAGGTGAAGCGCCGCCGCGGCCCGCGCACCTCCCACAGACCTTGGTCGGGCTCCTGCCAGCAGGTCTCGAGGTGCTTGAGCAGCGCGCACTGCACGTCCCACGCCGCCTCGTGCTTCGGCAGGCCGTGCTTGCGCCCCTGGTGCAGCGCGTCCATCACCTCGCCGTAGACGTCGAGCTGCAGCTGGTTCGCGGCCGCGTTGCCGATGCGCACCGGCTCCGACTTCTCGTAGCCGGGCAGCCAGGGCAGCGTCATCTCCGGCAGGCGCCGCTCGCCGGCCAGGCCGTACATGATCTGCAGCTGGCTCGGCGCGCCGGCGACGGCGCGCACCAGCCAGTCGCGCCACGCCAGCGCTTCCTCCTGATAGCCCGCGTTCATCATCGCAAGCAGCGTCAGCGTCGCGTCGCGCAGCCAGCAGAAGCGGTAATCCCAGTTGCGCACGCCGCCGAGCTGCTCGGGCAGCGACGTGGTCGGCGCCGCCACCAGTCCGCCGGTGGGAGCATAGGTCAGCGCCTTCAGCGTGATGAGCGAGCGGCGCACGAACGGCGCCCATTCGCCCTTGACGGTGCATTGCTCGCACCATTCCTTCCAACTCTTTTCGGTCGCATGGAGCGCGCGCTCGGCATCGAAGGGCGCCGGAATGTCCCGATGCGAAGCGCTGTGCGTGAGCGTGAAGGCGACGCGCTCGCCCGGACCGATTTCGAACTGCGTCACCGTGGTGAGATCCTTGCCCTGCAGCGGCACCGGCGAGCGCAGCACCACCATGTCCGGCCCGGCGATGCAGCGGATGCCGTCGCCTTCCGGCAGCCGTGTCACCCACGGCACCGAGGCGCCGTAGTCCAGGCGCAGGATGAACTCCATGTCCATCTTCACGTGGCCGCGCCGCCCGAGCACCAGGCGCACGAGCTGGCAGGTCTCTTCGCGCGTCGGCATGAAATCGACCAGCGTCACGGCGCCTTCGGCCGTTTCAAAATCGGTCTCGAGAATGAGCGAGTCGCCGCGATAGCTGCGCCGCGCGCAGGTCTTGGTGCCAGCGGGCGCGATGCGCCAGCGGCCGTGCTCGCGCTTGCCGAGCAGCGCCGCGAAGCATGCCGCGGAATCGAAGCGCGGCCAGCACAGCCAGTCGATGGAGCCATCGCGGCCGACGAGGGCCGCGGAATGGCAATCGCCGATCAGGGCGTAGTCTTCAATCCTCAAACAGCAGCACCGTCTTCACATCCCCCTCGCGCTTCTCGTAGGCCTCGTCCCAGTCCTTGAGGCCGACGCGGCGCGTGATCAGGCGATCGAGCCAGGCGCGGTTGGCGTGCGAGAGCGCATCCGCCGCGGCGTGATAGTGGCGCAGGTTCGCGTTCACCGTGCCGAACACCACGCGGTTCTCGAGCACCATCGACTGGTTGAGCTTGGCGACGTCGAACGAGGCGTCGAGCTGGCCGCCGCCGAGTCCCGTGAGGCAGACGATGCTGCCCGGCGCGCTGCCGCTCACCGCCTGCACGATGATCGCCGGCGAGCCGGTGCACTCGATCACGATGTCGGGCTCGATCGCCGGGAACTCGCGGTGATAGGTTGCGCCGAGCTCGCGCACCAGCGCGGGCTTCGGGCCCGATTCGTTGCGATCCATGATGTGCACGTCGAGGCCGCGCTGCACGCCCATCAGCGCCGCCATCAGCCCGACCGGCCCCGCGCCAGTGATCACCACGCGCTGCGGCGCCCAGCGCGCGCGCCGGCCGATGCGCTCGACGTGCTCCCAGGCCTTGGCCAGCACGCTCGCCGGCTCGAGCAGCACCGCGGCGAGGCCGAGCACCGGGCTCACCTTGACGGTGAAGCCCGGGTCGCTGCGCCAGCGCTCGGAGGAGAAGCCGTCGGCCTGCTTGATGCCGCGCTCGGTGTAGCGGCCGTTGCGGCACATGTCCCATTCGCCGAGGGCGCAGTTCGGGCAGGGCACCGGATCGGGATGTCGCACGATCCCTACGACCAGGTCGCCGATCATGAAGCCGCTGTGGGGCGGCGCGCTGATGACGCGCCCGAGCGACTCGTGGCCGAGCACCAGGCGCTCGCGCCCCGGGACGGCCTCGCCGTACAGGCCGTCGATCAGCTCGCGGTCGGTGCCGCATATCCCCACCGCGAGCGCCCGCACCAGGATCGAGCCCCGAGCCTCGGGCGGCTCGGCCACGTCGTCGAGGCGCTGCGAGCCGCGCTTACCGGGAACGAGGGTGACGGCGTGCATAAAGGTCAGATCGCAGCGCCCCGCCCTTAGTTCAGGCATTCTCCCGGGCCATGAAAGACGCGGTCGACGTCGCTTTTGTAGTCGCCGTGGGCCTGGCGGCGCTCACGGCCTCGGGCCACGCCGTCATCTACAAGCGCGACTCGCGCTCGGCCGCCATCTGGGTGCTGGTGATCTGGATCCTGCCGGCGCTCGGCCCGGTGGCCTACGCGCTGCTCGGCGTGAACCGCGTCGAGCGGCGCGCGGCGCGCATGCGCGGCGGCATGGTGCGCCATCGCACCGATCCGCAGTTTCCGCCGAGCGAGCCGGGCACGCACTTCACGCCGCTCGCGCGGCTCGTCGGCCAGGTGGTCGAGCGGCCTTTGCTGCCGGGCAACGCGATCGAGCCGCTGGTCGACGGCGCCAACGCCTTCTCCGGCATGCTGCAAGCGATCAATGGGGCGCAGGCGTCGGTCGCCATGTCGTCCTACATCTTCGACGAGGACGGCGTCGGCGCCGAGTTCGTCTCGGCGCTCGCCGGCGCGGTCCAGCGCGGCGTCGAGGTGCGCGTGCTGATCGACGACGTCGACGCGCGCTTTTCCACCAGCTCGGCGGTGAAGCCCCTGCGCAAGCGCGGCGTCAACGTCGCGGTGTTCAACCCGCCGCTCGTGCCCGCGCGCCTGCATGCGCTCAACCTGCGCAACCACCGCAAGATCCTGGTGGTCGACGGCGCGCTCGGCTTCACCGGCGGCCTGAACGTCGACTGCCGCTACTGGAAGCCCGAGGCGCCGGACCAGGCGTTCCGCGATCTGCACTTCCGCCTGCGCGGGCCGGTGGTGGCGCAGTTGATGGAAATCTTCGCCGACGACTGGCAGTTCACCACCGACGAGGCGCTGCGCGGCCCGAAGTGGTTTCCGCCGCTTGCGCAGCAAGGCGCGGTGGCCGCGCGCGCCATCGAGGCGGGGCCGGACGAAGCGTTCGAGCGCGTGCGCTGGGCGATCCTCGGCGGGCTGCACGCGGCGCAGCGCTCGATCAAGATCCTCACGCCCTACTTCATTCCCGACCAGTCGCTGATCTCGGCGCTCGACGCCGCGGCGCTGCGCGGGGTCGAGGTCGACATCGTGATTCCCGACGTGAGCGACCTGCCGCACGTGCGCTGGGCGATGTTCGGCCAGCTCTGGCAGGTGCTCGACCACGGCTGCCGCGTCTGGGGCCGCCCCGGCGCGTTCGATCATTCGAAGCTGATGGTGGTGGACGGCGCCTGGACCTTGCTCGGCTCCGCCAACTGGGACGCGAGAAGCCTGCGGCTCAACTTTGAACTGAACGTCGAGTGCTACAGCGTCGAGCTCGGCGCGCACCTCGACGGCCTGATCCAGGCCCGCATCTCAGGCTCGCGGGCGATCACGCTCGCCGACATCGATGCGCGGCCGCTGCCGCTCAAGCTGCGGGACGGACTGGCTCGCCTCTTCGCGCCGTACCTCTGATCGAGGCATAGACCGAGAGCCAGAACGCGCCCCAGGCGCCGATGCCCACGGCGACGCTTTGCATGGCGCGCCGATCCTTCCACATGCGGTTCACCGTGGGATTATCCGGCTCGGTATAGGAATCCATCCACTGCACGTTCGGCAGCCGATGGAATTCGCGCAGGCTCAGCGCCTCGGCGAGCACGCCCGGCGAGTGCGCGGCAAAGGCCTCGTCGTACGCCGTCTTGAACGCATAGGAGCCATCCGCGGCGAGCAGGCTGCAGCGCCGCGCGATTGGCTGGTCGCCGCAGTCCAGGCCGACCATCTGCAGCCGCCCGCGCCGGTGCGCCTCGCGCAGCACGGTCCTGCCAAACTCGAGATTGGCGGGCGAGGCGGCGAGCGCGCCGCCCTCGCGTCCCTTCCAGCCGCTCGCTTCGAGCTCGAGGAAGCGCTCGATCTCGTCGCCGATGTCGGCGCCGGAGCCGACGCTGAGCGTCAGCATGCCCTGCTCGCGCAGGCGCCGCTCGTTGCGGCGCAACTGCCGGCGCAGTTGCCCGGACATCGCCTCCTCCATGTACGCATCCGCGCTCGCGCCTTTCACGAGCAGCGCGCGCGAGAAGCGCGCGGTGCGCACCACCGTCGGGGCGGCAGCGCGCAGCGCATCGTCGAACGGACCGTTGGCCGGCATGTACAGCAACTCCAGCACCGATGCTTCGCTCACCGCCCAGCGGACGAGGGCGCGCAGGCATTCGATGGCGGCGTCCGCGCGCACCAGCGGCGTGCACAGCAGATAGGCGCTGTGGCGCCACGACGTCAGCGTCGTGACCGGCAGGCCCTTGAACCGCCGGCGCCGCTCGAACGGAAAGAGACCGAGCAGCCGCCCCTCGTCCCATATCGAGATGCAGCGAAACTGCTCGCCCTCGCCCTGGGCGCGCAACGCGGGCAGCAGGATCCACGGCTCGTAGAACGGGTTCGGCTCGAGCGCGTGCGCGGCGAGCTCTTCCCACGGGGAAACGATCGCGGCGAGCTATTCCCAGTCGCGCAGGACCTGGATGACGGGCTTCATGGTTCTTGCCGCTCTTGTACCGCCGGCGGCAAGGCGCTGCTATCCGGTTGTCTGGCCCGGAAGGACTAACCCCGAATTATTTGAGCGCCTTGTAGCGAATCCGGTGGGGTTTTGCGGCTTCCTCGCCGAGGCGCTTCTTCTTGTCGGCCTCGTACTCCTGGTAGTTGCCGGCGAAGAACAGCCATTGCGAGTCGTCCTCGCTCGCAAGGATGTGGGTGGCGATCCGGTCTAAGAACCAGCGATCGTGCGAGATGACGAGCACCGAGCCGGCGAATTCGAGGAGCGCCTCCTCCAGCGCCCGCAGTGTTTCCACGTCCAGGTCATTGGAGGGCTCATCCAGCAGCAGCACGTTGGCGCCCGACATCAGCATCTTGGCGAGATGCAGGCGGCCGCGCTCGCCGCCCGAGAGGCTCCCGACCGGCTTCTGCTGGTCGGCGCCGCGGAAGTTGAAGCGTGCGAGATAGGAGCGCGAGGGCATCTGGAATTTGCCCACCTGCAGCATGTCGTTGCCGCCCGAGATGTCCTCGAATACGGTCTTGTCCGCCGAGAGCTCGTCGCGCGACTGATCGGCATGCGCGATCTTCACCGTCTTGCCGAGGATCATCTTCCCCGAGTCGGGCTTCTCCCGGCCGAGGATCATGCGAAAGAGCGTCGACTATCGCCCCCGGCGGGATCTGCAGCGACAGCTTGTCGATCAGCAGGCGCTCGCCGTAGCCCTTGGAGACGCCCTTCAGCTCGATCACCTCGTTGCCCAGGCGCTCGGCCACCGGGATGAAGATCTCCTGGGTTTCGTTGCGCTCCTGATGCTCCTGCGACGACAGTTCCTCGAATCGGGCCAAGCGCGCCTTCGACTTGGACTGGCGCCCTTTCGGGTTCTGCCGCACCCATTCCAGCTCGTGCTGCATCGCCTTGATGCGCGCCACCTCCTGGCTCGCCTCGACCTGCAGGCGCTTCTCCTTCTGCTCGAGCCAGCCGCGTTGTCCAGGAAGTACCTGTCGTGCGTGACAGCTACCACGGTGCCGGGAAAACGCTGCAGGAATTGCTCGAGCCATTCCACGCTTTCCGCATCGAGATGGTTCGTCGGCTCGTCCAGCAATAGCAGGTCGGGCTTCGACAGCAGCAATCGGCACAGCGCCACGCGGCGCTTCTCGCCACCGGAGAGGTGATCGACACTCGCGTCCCACGGCGGCAGGCGCAGCGCGTCGGCCGCGACCTCGAGCTCATCCGCCCCGCCGGTGTTGAGCAGCGCCTCGAGCTTCGCCTGCTCCTCGGCCAGCTTGTCGAAGTCCGCATCCGCGTCGGCATAGGCGGCGTAGATCTCGTCCAGCCGCTTCCTCGCCGCGGCGACGTTGCCCTGCGCTTCCTCGACCGCGGCGCGCACCGACGCGCCGGCCGGGAGCTTCGGCTCCTGCTCGAGGAAGCCGACCTTGATGCCGGGCATGCGGATCACTTCGCCCTCGTAGTTGTCGTCGACGCCGGCCATGATCTTCAGCAGCGACGACTTGCCCGAGCCGTTGAGTCCCAGCACGCCGATCTTGGCGCCGGGAAAGAAGTTGAGCGAGATGTTCTTCAGGATGCTGCGCTTGGGCGGCACGACCTTGCCGACGCGGCGCATGGTGTAGACGTATTGAGCCATCCGCTATCATATTCACAGAAGATGAAAGAAATTTTCGCCGGCGCGCTTTTTCTCCTGGTCGCGATCCCCGCCCACGCCGTCGACAGCATCTCCCTCGAGCTCGGCGGAGGGACCCACAGCGTCGAGATCTGGCGCGTCGGCGCGCAGTGGCAGCAGCGCCCGAAATGGCTCAAGCAAAGCCCATGGCAGCTCTACTGGGACCTTTCCGTCGGCAGCTGGAACAGCGGCACGGGGACGGTGCACGACTTCGGGCTGACGCCAGAGTTCCGCCACCCGATCGCATCGCGCGGGGCTTACGTCGACGCCGGCATCGGCTTCCATGTGCTCTCCGACTCGCACATCAGCAGCGACCTCGGCTTCAGCACGCGCTTCCAGTTCGGCGACCACCTCGGCATCGGCTATCGCTTCGAGCGCTACGATGTCGCGGTGCGCTTCCAGCACCTGTCGAACGGCGGCATGCGCAACCCGAACCCGGGCATCAACTTCCTGCTGCTGCGGCTGCAGTACCACTTCGGCTAAGGCTGCTGCACGTCGACCTTCTGCACCTGTGCGTCAAGCACCGGCTGCGCCGAGAAAAGCCAGAAGCGCTCGGTGGCATCGCCGGAACGCGTGCCGCTCCAGAGCGGCGTCCATTGCGGCCCGTGCCGCGGCAGCTCGTCGCCGTAGCCTTGCTGCACCAGAAGGAACGCGCAGTAGCGCGCGCCCGGCGCCGATTCCGCAAGCGTGAGGATGCCGCCGAAATACTCGAGCATCGCACGCTGGGGCTCGCCGAGCTGGCGGTTCGCGATGCAGTAGGCGCCATTGGGAAGATGCGCCCTGAGGTCGGTGACCAGGGCGCGGTAGCTGTTGCCGTAATTCTGATAGGGCAGCCAAATTGTGAAGAAGAGCGTCCACGCGAGCGCCGCGCTCGCCGCCCAGGCGAGCGGCGCGGCGTGCTGCGCGCGCCTGACACGGCCTACGGCAAGCAACGCGCCCAAGGTCGCGAGTGCCGCCAGTAGAACCAGAAACGGTTGCAGCCCCGGCGTGAATCCCGGGCGCATGGCAAGCAAGCCATCGGCAAGCGGCGCGGGCCGATGCGCAAGCAAGGCCGCCCATCCGGCCCACAGCGCGAGCGCGGCGCCGAAACCGAGAGCGAGGCCCAGCCACAGCAAGCCGCGCGCGAGCCAGCGCGGCATCGCGGGGCAGCCCGCGCCGGCGGCGAGCGAGAGCGGCACTAGCACGGGCAGCGCATACACGTAGCGCGCGTTGCACGCCGAGCTCAGCACGGCGAGCCTGACCGCGCTCGCCACAAGCGGCAGCACGATGCGCGGGTCGCGCTCGCGCAGGCCGCGCCATCCGCTCCACGCCGCGAGCGGCAGCGCCGGCAGCGCGAACCACGGCAGGATCTTCAGGTACATCCAGTGATCGTGCTCGGGCCCGAGATCGGCGCTTCCGGTATAGCGCCCGAAGTTGTTGACGAACAGCCACTCGTGGAAGAGTTCCGGCGAGCGCTGATAGAGCGCCCAGGGCCAGAGCATCGCCCATGGCGCAAAGGCGAGCGCCGCGATCCCGAGCGCGCGCGCGTAACCGCGCGTGCGCCATGCCGGCGAAGCGGCGAGCGCGAGCGTCGTGAGACCGAGCATGCCGGGCCCGATCAAGCCTTTCGCCATGAAGGCGACGCCGGCACCCGTGCCGAGCGCGATACCGCCCAGGGTCGGCCTCTGCGGGTGCAAGGCAAGGCCGTAAATGGCGAGCGCGATGCCGGCCATCAGCGCGTTGACGGTGACCAGAAGATGCGCGGTGTGGAAATAGCCGACGCAGCCCATGAGGACGAGCAGCGCGGCGAGCGCCTGGCTGCGGCCGTAGAGGGTGCGTGCGCTCAGCCAGACGAAAGCAAGCGTCAGCGCCGCGTAGAAGCCCGAGGCAAGGCGCGCGGCATCGTGCAGCGGGAGAAAACCGCCGAAGAGCCGGGCGAAGAGAGCCGCCGAGATGAAAAAGAGCGGCGGCTTCTCCATGAACGGCTCGCCGGCGAGCGTCGGCACGACCCAGTCGCCCGAGTGCAGGATGTGGAGCACCAGGCCGAAGCTGTACGCCTCGTCGGGCTTCCACGGGTCGCGGCCGAAGAGACCCGCGGCGAGCCAGACGGCGATCAGCAGCGCAAGCGCTGCCGGCGTGCGGTAGTTGGCGGTTAACACAGATGGGCATGCTCCCATCGCGCCTATGCGCGCCAGCGAGCGCGCCATGGCCCGCGCGGACTGCTGTTACACCTGCAATACCGTCCCTTTCGGACGACATGCCGGACCAGGGTGCAGGGGTCATCGTGTCACGCGGCCTGCATAGAGTGACACCTCATGGTCGCTGCACTTTCTTCCAGGTCCTGGAGGGCGCTCGGCGGCGGGCTGCTCGCCGGCCTTTGCCTCGGGTATGGCGCCGTCACCCTCGCCGCATGGCGCTGCGAGGCTTGCGTGGGCTATTTCGTTTTCGAGCCCGACCGCACGCTGCGTGCGAAGGCGTCCGATTTCCCCTTCGAGGTGCACGACGTCCGCGTCAGCCCGTCGCTGCACGGCTGGTGGGTGACCGGGGCAAAGCCGGAGGCGAAGGTCCTGCTCTACCTGCACGGCAACGAAGGCAACGTCAGTACGAACATCGGCGACATCGCAGCGCTGCGTGAGCTCGGCTATTCGGTCTTCATGCTCGATTACCGCGGCTACGGCAAGAGCGAAGGCGCGTTCCCGTCCGAGAAGACGGTGTACGAGGATGCCGAGGGTGCCTGGGATTACCTGCGCAGCCGCGGGATCGACCCGGCCAACGTAGTCATCTACGGCCATTCGCTCG
>VBCP01000210.1 GCA_005888925.1 Betaproteobacteria bacterium
AGCGGGCCTTTCCTTGTGAAGATCCACTTGGCGCCGATGCGAAGCTTCCCCCACAGGCTGCGCAGATCGTCGTTGGTGGTGATCGGCTTGGTGCACTTGTACATTAGGCGCAGCTGCAGATGATCCTGCAGGTTCTCGCCGACGCCGGGAAGGTCCGCAAGCACCGGAATGCCCAGCGACGCGAGAAGCGAGACGGGACCGATACCTGAAAGCTGCAGGAGCTGCGGGCTTTGCAGCGCGCCGGCGCTGAGGATCACTTCGCGCGCGGCGCGGAACTCGCCCTTCTTGCTTTGCACGCCGACCGCGCGCTTGCCTTCAAAGAGGATCTTCGTGACATGCGCACCAGTCTCGACGCGTAGATTCGGACGCTGCGCCGCGGGACGAAGGTAAGCGGTGGTGCTGGAAGAGCGCCAGCCGTTCCTGGTGAAGAGCTGGTAGTAGCCGACGCCTTCCTGGCGCTCACCGTTGAAGTCCCGATTCGTGGGGATGCCGAGCTCGTTCGCGCCGGCAATGATGGCTTCGATCAATTCGTGCTTCTCGCCGATGTCCGAGACGGCGGTCAAGCTCTTGTCGAAGTACGGCAGGACCTCCCGCCAGTCCCAGCCTTGGTTGCCGAGCGCCGCCCAGCGCTCGTAGTCCCCGGGCTGGCCGCGCACGTAGATGAGGCCGTTGATCGAGGACGAGCCGCCGAGGCCGCGGCCGCGCGGCCAGTAGATGCGCCGCGCGTTCATCTGCGGCTCGGGGTCGGTGTAGAAGCCCCAGTTGTACACCGGGTGGAACATCGTTTTGCCATAGCCGATCGGCAGGTGAATCCAGATCGAGCGATCGCGCGGACCCGCTTCGAGCAGGACAACGCGGTGCCGGCCGCTCGCCGAGAGCCGGTTGGCGAGCACGCAGCCCGCCGAGCCCGCGCCGACGATGACGTAATCGGCCTGCGAATTTCTCAAAAAACGGAATCTTTCATTGCAATGCGTCGGAAGCGGTATGCTACCTGCGGTAAGCCGATCCCCGAGGAGGAGCGAATGAAACGGTTTTTCGTATTGATTGCGGCCGTGGCGGCGGCATCGCTGTTAGGCGATGCCGCCGCGCAGGTCAGCCGCATGCGCATGCAGACTGCGGTTCCCGCCGCAGCAGACGAATTCAAGATGCTGCAGAAGTTCTCGCAGCGCGTCGATGCGATGACCAACGGGCGACTGAAGATCGAGGTACTTCCCGACGGCGCGGTGGTCGGCGCGTTCGAGATCCTCGACGCGGTCGACAAGGGCCTGGTGGAATCGGGCTTCGCCTGGACGCACTACTGGTCGGGCAAGAGCCCCGCCGCCATGCTTTTCGGCTCGCCCTCCGGGGGCTCGGGACTCGGCATGGACCAGCTCGCCTGGGTCTCGTGGTTCCTCGAGGGCGGCGGCAAGGAGCTCTACCAGGAACTCTTCGAGAAGCAGCTCAAGGTGAACGTGGTCGGCTTCATCCTGCAGCCGGTCGGGCCGGAAGCGCTCGGCTGGTTCAAGCGGCCGATCCGCAACATGGAGGACTTCAAGACGCGCCGCTTCCGCACTCCGCCAGGAATCCCCGGGGCGATCTACAAGGAGATGGGCGTGACGGCGGTCGCGCTGCCGGGCGCGGAGATCATTCCGTCGGCCGAGCGCGGCGTGCTCGACGCCGCCGAGTGGTGCTGCCCCGTAACGGACCTCGCCTATGGCTTCCAGCGCGCGTTCAAGTATTACTACCTGCAGGGCCTGCACCAGAACACCGTGAACGGCGACGTCTATATCAACAAGACATTCTGGAACAACCTGCCGAAGGACGTGCAGGCGATCTTCGAGGGCGCGGCGCTCGCCTCGCTGATGGAGTCGACCGCCTACCGCATCCGCGCCAACGCGCTCGCGCTGATCGAGCTGAAGACCAAATATGGCGTGCAGGTCATGGAAACGCCGCCCGACTACTTCCCCGCTTTCATGGCCGCGGCGAGGAAGGTGATGGAGGCGAACGCGGCGAAGGACCCGTTCTTCAAAAAAGTGCTCGACTCGCAGGCCAAGTTTGCCAAGGACGTGGTGCCGTACTGGGTGAACATCCAGAAGCTCAACACCTCGGTGGCGGACGCCTATCTCAAGGGCGCAAAGTAGCTTTTCCGGTGGTGGCAAAGAGGCGGCCTGGCCGCCTCTTTTTTTAGGGACAAGCGATGACAGGCCTGGAGCGCGCGATCCGGATCATCGACGCGATCAGCCTATGGACCGGGCGCATCGTGGCGTGGCTCATCCTACCGCTCGTCGCGGCGATGACTTACGAGGTGGTGATTCGCTACGTATGGCAGCCGACGCAGTGGGCGTACGACACGAGCTACATGCTCTACGGCGCGATGTTCATGCTCGGCGCGGCGTACACGCTCTACCGCGGCGCTCATATCCGCACCGATTTCCTGTACCAGAAGTGGCCGGTGCGCACGCAGGCGATCGTCGATGCGCTTTGCTACGTGTTCCTGTTCTTCCCCGGGATGGCGGTCTTTCTGTGGCTGGGCGGCGAATTCGCGTGGAGCTCGTGGCTGCGCGAGGAGCGCACGGTCGGCTCGAGCTGGATGCCGGTGATCTACCCGCTCAAGGCCGTGATCCCAATCGCTTCGGCTTTGCTCATGCTGCAAGGCGTATCAGAGCTCCTCAAGTGCGTTTACGCGCTGCGCACCGGGCGCTGGCTGGTGATCCACAAGACGCTGGAAGAACTAATGACGGTCATCCCCGAGGAGAAGCGTGAGCCCTGAGTGGATCGGCGTCTGGATGCTGGCCGCGCTGCTGAGCGGGATCTTCGTCGGCTTTCCGATCGCCTTCACGCTCATCATCCTCGGGTTTCTGTTCGGCTACGCCGGCTTCGGCGACACCGTGTTCTACCTCATGCTGTACCAGTTCTTTTCGGTGATGAAAGAGCAGACTCTCGCGTCGGTGCCGCTGTTCGTGTTCATGGGCCTGCTGCTCGAGCAGGCAGGGCTGCTCGAGCGGCTGTTCCGCGCGGTGCAGCTTGCGCTGGCGCGCCTGCACGGCTCGCTCTATATCGCGGTGATGTTCTGCGCCACCATCTTCGCCGCCGCCACCGGCATCGTGGGCGCTTCGGTGACGCTCCTCGGCATCATGGCGGCAAGATCGATGGACCGCTCGAAATACGACGTCAGGCTCTCTGCCGGGATCATCACCGCCGGTGGCACGCTCGGCATCCTGATCCCGCCGAGCGTGATGCTGGTGGTGATGGGGCCGGTGATCGGCGTTCCGGTGACCGATCTGTTCGCCGCCGCGATCATCCCGGGGCTGCTGCTCGCGGCGATCTACACCGTCTATGCGCTGGTGCGCTGCGCGATCAATCCCGCGCTCGGCCCGGCGCTGCCCGAAGCCGAGCACGCCGCATCGAAGATGGCAATTCTCAAGGAATTCCTCCAGGGACTGGTGCCGCCGGCGGTGCTGGTGCTCGCATCACTCGGAAGCATTCTGTTCGGCTTCGCCACGCCGACCGAAGGCGCGGCGATCGGCGCGACTGGGTCGTTGCTGCTCACCATCGTCTATCGCCGCATGACGCGGAAGCTGCTTTACGACTCGGTGCTGAAAACGCTCGAAGTGTCCTGCCTGATCCTGTTCCTCGTCGCCGCCTCGAACTTCTTCGGCGCGGTGTTCTCGCGCCTCGGCACGCCCGAGATGATGACGCGCGCGCTGCTCGATCTGCAGCTCTCGCCGTGGCTCCTGCTGATCGTCGTCATGGCGGTGATCTTCCTCCTCGCCTGGCCGCTCGAATGGGTGCCGATCGTGCTCATCTTCGTGCCGATCATGCTGCCGATCATCAAGGAGCTGAAGATCGACCTCACCTGGTTCGGCATCCTGGTGGCGGTGAACCTGCAGACGGCGTGGCTGTCGCCGCCGGTCGCGCTTTCGGCGTACTTCCTGAAGGGCGTGGCGCCGCAGTGGCAGCTCGCCGACATCTACAAGGGCATGATGCAGTTCATGGTGCTGCAGCTCACAGGACTCGTGTTCGTGATGATCTTTCCGCAGCTTGCGCTGTGGTTGCCTGGAGTGCTGTATACACGGTAATGATCGAATACCTGAAGAAAGCGACGAAGACGCCGCAGACCGACAGCGGCGAGGCGCGCAGAATCGTCGACGAGATGCTCGCCGAGATCGCGCGTCGCGGCGAGCAGGCGGTGCGCGACTATGCCGCGAAGCTCGATCAGTGGACGGGCGACATCGACGTTCGGGCGGAGGAGATCGAGCAGCGCATACAGTCGATTCCCCTGGTAGTCAAAAGGGACATCGAGTTCGCGACCGAGCAGGTGCGGCGCTTTGCGCTCGCCCAGCGGCAATCCCTGTCCGAATTTGAAATCGAGCTTCGGCCCGGACTCGTCGCCGGGCAGAAGCTGATCCCGGTCAATGTCGCGGGCTGCTACGTGCCGACCGGGCGCTACGCGCACATCGCCTCGGCCTACATGAGCATCGCCACTGCCAAGGCGGCGGGCGTTCCGACAGTCATCGCTTGCTCAACTCCTTATCAGGGGCAAGGTATTCATCCGCAGGTGCTCTACGCGATGAAAGTGGCGGGCGCGGATGTCATCCTCACGCTCGGCGGCGTGCAGGCGATCGCCACGCTTGCGTACGGCCTTTTCACCGGCAAACCAGCCGACATCGTGGTCGGGCCCGGCAACAAGTTCGTCGCCGAGGCAAAACGCGCGCTCTTCGGCGCGGTCGGCATCGACGTCCTCGCCGGCCCGACGGAAATCGCGATCCTCGCCGACGAGTCGGCCGACGCCGCGCTCGTCGCGACCGACCTCGTCGGCCAGGCCGAGCACGGCCTCGATTCGCCGGCATGGCTGATTTGTCTTTCGCGAGCACTCGGCCAAGAAGTCATAAGACAAGTAACGGAACGCGTAAAAGCGCTGCCTGAAAACGCCCGCGAGACCGCTGGCGCGGCGTGGCGCGACTATGGCGAAGTGGCGCTGTGCCGGACGCGGGAAGAAGCGGCGCAGCTTGCCGACCGCTACGCCGCCGAGCATCTCGAGGTCCATGCGCGCGATCTCGACTGGTGGCTCGCGCGCCTGACCTGCTACGGATCGCTGTTCCTCGGCGAGGAGACGACCGTGGCGTTCGGCGACAAGGCCTCGGGCCCGAATCACATCCTTCCCACCAAGGGTGCCGCGCGCTATTCGGGTGGGCTCTCGGTGCACAAGTTCCTCAAGACCGTGAGCTGGCAGCGCATGACGCGCGCCGCGAGCCGCGACATCGCGCCGGTCACGGCACGCATCTCCCGCCTCGAGGGCATGGAGGCGCACGCTCGAACTGCCGACGAGCGGCTGGCGAAGTATTTCCCCAGGGAGTCCTTTGAAACATGACTACTGAAATCCGTCGCGGGCTGAAAGACGTCTATTTCGAGCGCTCGCGGGTCTGCTTCATCGACGGGCGCGCGGGCGAGCTGCGCTACCGCGGCTACTCGATCCACGACCTCGCCGAGCGCTCGACGTTCGAGGAAACCTGCTACCTGCTGTTTTACGGCGAGCTGCCAACCCGCGAGCAATTGCACGGGTTTGCGTCGGAATTGAAGGCGGCGCGCGGGCTGCCGGGGGAGGTGCTTGAACTGCTGAAGCTTGTTAAGGCGGCCCATCCGATGGATGCGCTGCGCAGCGCGGTCTCGGCGCTCGCCGCCTTCGATCCCGACACTGCCGACAACTCGCCGCAGGCGATTCTGCGCAAAGGCGTGCGGCTCACGTCGCAGGTGCCGATGATCGTCACGGCGCACGAGCACCTCCGCAACGGCCGCCCGCCGGTGGCGCCTGATCCCGCCCTGGGACACGCCGCCAATTTCCTTTACATGCTGAAAGGCAAGCCGCCGAGCGCCGACGCCGCGCGGCTTATGGACATCGACATGATCCTGCACGCCGAGCATGGCTCGAACGCCTCGTCCTTCACCGCCCGCGTCGTCGCCGGCACCGAGGCCAACCTGCACGCCGCGGTCACCGCCGCGGTCGCCGCGCTCTCGGGCCCCGCGCACGGCGGCGCGGCGGAGAACGTGATGCACATGGCCACCGAGGTCGGCGAGGCGCAGAACGCCGCCGAGTACGTGCGGCGCAAGCGCGCCAACAAGGAGCCCGTGATGGGCTTCGGACACCGCGTCTACCGCGCCGAAGATCCGCGCGCGCGTCACATGCGGGCCGGCGTCGAGAAACTGTCGCGCGAAATGGGCCAGCCGAAGTGGTATCAGATCCTCGAGGCGCTGGTCGAGTCGATGAAGCCTTACTCGCGCCACGGCGTGAACGTCAACGTCGACTTCTACGCCGGGGTGGTCTACTACCTGAATGGAATTCCGGCCGACCTGTTCGTGCCCATCTTCGCGGTCGGGCGCGTGCCCGGCTGGACCGTGCAGGTGCTCGAGCAGATGGAGAACAACATCCTGATCCGCCCGCTCACGCTTTATAACGGGCCCGAGCCGCGCGACTACCTACCGATCGACGCACGCTGAAGAAATCAGGGACAGACCACCATTTCTGCGCACACCTTCAACCAGAGAATCAATTACTTTGGGGGCTGAGGCATGGCCGACGAATGGTGATCCACGATCATCCAGTTTTTCCCCTTGTTGACGTAGGTGAAACTGTATCGGGCAGGCAAAGTCTTGGCTTCGCCATCCCTGACGAAGGAAAAGGTGTAGTACCCGGTATTGACCGCAGTGCTGCCGTAAATTCTGATCAACTGCTCACCGAATGCAACTTTCAGCCCGGGAAGCGCTTTAAAGGCATTGACAAAATATTCGCGCAGGGCCGCCGGATTCGATCGCACCGTTGGAGAAAGCGTTCCCCAAAGCACGGCATCCTGTGCGTAAAAGGGAAGCACTTTGTCGGGATCGTTTTCTCCCAGCGCGGCTGCCCATTTAATTGAAGTGGCAGCGACATCCTCCTGCGGTCCGGCCAGGGCGATTCCGCCCATCAGAAGCTGGCAGACGATGAGACTGGCGAGACACCTGCCTAAGAATGTTCTAATCATGGTTCCTCCCTTCGTAACCAAACGCGGACGTGTATGGATACATTAGAACCGCGTTCCACGAAGCCTACTGCCACAGACATCGCGCAGGCAAGGCAGCCGCTATTAGAGCGGAAGTGACCGCTTTGGGCTTTTCCCGATCAACAAAGAAACGTGGTCTGTCCCTGTTTTTAGACCTGGGCTGAGAGCACTGTAGCGGTGGCGACGATGTCGTCCACGCTCGCGGCGCGCGAAAGGTCGCTGATCGGCCGCGCGAAGCCTTGCAGCACCGGGCCGATGGCGCGCGCGCCGGCGAGATGCTGGGTGAGCTTGTAGGCGATATTGCCGGCGTCGAGGTCGGGAAACACCAGCACATTGGCGCGCCCCGCGACCGCGTTTTCTCCTTTCACTTTGGTTTTTGCAATGGATTCAACCAAAGCAGCATCGGCCTGCAGCTCGCCGTCGATTGCAAGCTGAGGCGAGCGTTGGCGGGCGATTTCGACCGCGCGGACTATTTTCTCGACCCGCGGATGCCGGGCGCTGCCCTTGGTAGAGAAAGAAAGCAGCGCAACGCGAGGCTCGTCCTCGAGCAGCGCGCGGTAGCTCGCCGCCGAGGCGAGCGCGATGTCGGCGAGCATCTCGGCATCGGGCTCGGCATTTACCGCACAGTCGGCATAGAGAAGAACTCTTTCTTTCAGAACCATGAGAAAAAAGCTGGAAGGCGTGCGGGTGCCTGGAGCAAGCCCGATGGTCATCAAGCCGGCTTCGATGACGCGCGCGCTCGGGTTCGCGACCCCGGCGAGCATCGCGTCGGCGTCGCCCGCCTTGACCATCATCCCGGCGTGCAGCAGGGGCTTGCGCACCGCGCGCTGCGCGATCTTCCGGTTGCCGGGATACAGCTCCGCATAGGCATCGAGCCGGGGGTTTGCATCCGGATCGACGGGGAGGATCGGCTCGGCGAGGCCCTCGTCCTTCAGCCTGCGCGCCGCCTCGAGGATGCGCTCATCGCCGACTTCTGGCAGCACGATGCGCCGCCGCTGCCGGCGTGCCCGCTCGAACAGCCGCTCAAGAATGTCCACTCAGCTCGGCGACGGCGAGCGCCCGCGGATCGCCCGCTTTGGCCGCCCGCAGCGCGCGCCATACGCGCTGAGGAGTCGCCGGCATGTCGAAATGCGTAACGCCAGCCGAACGAAGTGCGTCGAGCACTGCGTTCATCAGGCAAGGCATCGAGCCGGTGACCCCGGCCTCGCCCACGCCTTTGGCGCCGAGCGGGTTGGTCTGGGTCGGCACCGGATGATCGAGGAGCGTGAGGTTGTTCACCAGCAGCGCGCGCGGCATCGGGTAGTCCATGAAGCTGCCGTTCAGCAGCTGGCCGCTGTCCGGGTCATAGATTGCCTGCTCGCCGAAAATGTGGCCGGCGCCCTGGGTGATGCCGCCCTGCATCTGTCCTTCGACGATCTGGTGGTTGATGATGTTGCCGGCGTCGTCGCAGGCGACGTAGCGGACGATCTCGGCGCTGCCGGTTTCTACCTCGATCTCGACCTCGGCGATATGGCAGCCGTTGGGGAACGTCGTCCCGACTTTCTTCTCCTTCAGGTCCACGTCGAGCCGGCCGGGATGCTTGCTGGCCAGCGCCGCCAGCGCGACCTCGCGGTCGGTGCCCTTGATGCGGTATCTGCCCTCCAGGAACTCGACGTCGGCCGGCGCGGCCTCCAGCTCCTCCGCCGCAAGCGCGAGACCTTTCCTGACGACCTCCTGCGACGCCATCAGCAGCACGCTTCCCACGCCCAGAAGCGAGCGCGAGCCTCCGGTGGGATTGCCGACCAGCTGCATGTCCGGGTCGGCGGTGCGCAGCCGGATCGATTCCATCGGCAC
>VBCP01000212.1 GCA_005888925.1 Betaproteobacteria bacterium
TGTGCGTCAGGAGAAGTGTGCACCGGCCCACACGCGCCGCAGCGAGCGCCGCTTCGGTGCCAGCATGGCCGCCGCCGACGATGATGACGTCGAAATCTTGGGGAAACTTCATGGGGTGGCGCATTTTACGCGAGCGCTGTTTGCGCGGTGACGTCGGACCGAGGTTTCACGTGGAACAGCTTTTTTGCTGCACTGCAGCAGTGGCCCATGATCTCACTCGCGCCCTATAGAGGCGTGCTCGCCTCGCGCGAGCTGCGGTACCTTTTCGCCGCTTCGATCATCGGCCGCTTGCCGATCGGCATGAGCGGGCTCGCGATCCTGCTTCTCGTGCAGGGGGCGAGCGAATCGTTCGCCATCGGCGGCGCTGCGACCGGATGCTACGTCGCGGGACTTGCCTGCGTGGCGCCGGCGATCGGCCGGGTGATTGATCGGCACGGGCCGCGCACCATGCTGATCAGCGGCGCTCTGCTGTTTCCCGCCTCGCTGGCTGCATTGCTCGCGGCAGTCTCATTGCGAGCGTCCAGCCCATGGGTGTTCGCTTTCGCCGCGGCCACTGGCGCGAGCTTTCCTCCGCACGTATCTGCGACAACACCTAGGCGATGACGCATCGCTGACGACGGCGTATTCGCTCGATTCGGTGCTGATCGAAACCATGTTCATCATCGGTCCGCTGCTGGTCGCGCTGTTCGTCGCATTTGCGTCGCCGAGAGTCGCGGTCGGGTTTGCCGCCGCCAGCGGTTTTGTCGGCGTGTTTCTTTTCCTGCGCTCGAGGGCTTTGCGCGAATGGAAAATCGCACCGCGCAGCCGTGCGACGCTGCTCGGTCCGCTGGCACAGCCGAGCTTCGTGGCGCTGCTCATGATCGTCGTTTGTTATGCACTCGCCTTCGGCCTCACTGAGCTCGGAGTTGCGGCTTATGCAGCAGAATCCGGCCGCCCGGCGCTTGCGGGCGTGTTCCTCGGCTTGATGAGCATTGGCAGCGCGCTCGGCGGTCTCGCTTACGGCAGCGGCCATTGGCACGCTCCGCTGCTGCTCCAGTTCAGCAGGACACTCGCCATCATGGGCGTCGGGCTGTTACTGCTCGCAGCTCCATGGGGATTGTCTGGTTTCGCCGCGTTTTGCGTTCTCGGGGGCGTGGTGATGGCCCCGGCGCTCATCATTCAATCGATGCTGGTGGCGAAGACCGCGAAGCCTGAGCACACCACCGAGGCATTCACCTGGTCGACCAGCGCGCTGCTCGCCGGCGTCGGCTTGGGGATGGCGCTCGGCGGGATCGCTGCGGAAGCCTGGCGCTCGCCGGCCGCATTCGCCGCTGCGGCCGCGGCGGCGCTGCTGGCCGCTGCTTGCGCCTTCTGGTTGTCCGGCCGCTAAGCGGCGAGCTTCTCGTGCATGCGCCCGCGGCGCGCTTCCAGGGCGGCCGGCAGATGTGAGCCGAGCTTCTCAAAGAGCTCGTCGTGGGATTTGAGTTCGTCTTGCCAGGCGGCAGCATCGATGCGCGTCAGCTCCGCGTATTGGGCCGGAGACATTTTCTCGAGCCCTTGCCAGTTCAGGTCTTCGAATCGCGGCATGGTGCCCAGGGGCGTTTCGATGCCGCGCGCACGGCCCTGGCAGCGCTCCACCACCCATTGCAGCACGCGCATGTTTTCGCCGAATCCCGGCCAGATGAACTTGCCCTGGGCGTCGCGGCGGAACCAGTTGACGCGGAAGATGCGTGGCGGATGTTTCACCGCACGTCCCATCTTCAGCCAATGCCCGAAGTAATCGCCCATGTTGTAGCCACAAAAGGCGAGCATCGCCATCGGGTCGCGCCGCACGACGCCGACCTTGCCCGTGATCGCCGCGGTGGTTTCAGAGCCGAGCGTCGCGGCCATGTACACACCCTCTTCCCAGGTCGGCGCCTCGACGACTAGCGGCACCGTGGAGGAGCGGCGGCCGCCGAAGAGGAATGCCGCGATCGGCACGCCCTGTGGATCTTCCCACTGCGGATCCATCGAAGGACATTGCGTCGCCGCGACGGTGAAGCGGGCATTCGGATGCGCGGCGAGCCGTCCCTTCTTGCCCTCCTGCGGCGTCCAAGGCTTGCCCTGCCAGTCGATCAGCCTCGCCGGCGGCTCGTCGGTCATGCCTTCCCACCACACATCGCCCTCGGGCGTCATGGCGACGTTGGTGAAGATGACGTTCTCGCGCAGCATGCGCATCGCGTTGGGGTTGGTCTGCTCCGAGGTACCCGGCGCGACCCCGAAGAGACCGTATTCAGGATTGATGGCGTAGAAGCGGCCGTCGGCGCCCGGCTTGATCCACGCGATGTCCTCGCCGATCGTGGTCACTTTCCAGCCGCGCAGCGCCTGCGGCGGAATCAGCATGGCGAGATTGGTTTTGCCGCAGGCCGAGGGAAACGCCGCGGCAATGTAGCTCTTTTCGCCCGCGGGCGACTCGAGCCCGAGGATCAGCATGTGCTCGGCGAGCCAGCCTTCATCGCGCGCCATTACAGAGGCGATGCGCAGCGCGAGGCATTTCTTGCCGAGCAGCGCGTTGCCGCCGTAGCCCGAGCCGTAGGACCAGATCTCGCGCGTTTCGGGGAAATGAACAATCCATTTTTCCTGCTCGTTGCACGGCCACGCGACGTCCTGCTGTCCCGGTTCGAGCGGCGCTCCGACCGAGTGGATGCAGGGCACGAACTTGCCGCCGTCGCCGAGCCAGTCGATCACTGCGCGGCCCATGCGCGTCATGACGCGCATGCTCGCCGCTACATAGGGAGAATCGGTGATTTCAACGCCGATCTGCGCGATGTGAGAACCGAGCGGCCCCATCGAGAACGGCACCACGTACAGGCTGCGGCCGCGCATGCAGTTGTCGAACAATCGATCGAGCGTGCCGCGCATCTCGCGCGGATCAATCCAGTTGTTGGTCGGACCGGCATCGTCCTTCGAGCGGCTGCAGATGAAGGTCCGCTCCTCCATGCGCGCGACATCGCTCGGGTGCGAACGGGCGAGAAACGAGTTCGGCCGCAGCGCCGGATTCAGGCGAATGAAGGTGCCTTTGGCGACCAGTTCCTCGCACAGGCGCTCGTACTCGGCTTCCGAGCCATCGCACCACACGATGCGCTCAGGCTTGGTCAGCTGCGCAATTTCCGACACCCACTGCCGCAGGCCCGGGTGGCGCACCCACGCGGGCGCGCTGGATTGATCGGTCGGGCCTGTTGCAGGAGCGTTCATCTGCTCTGACTCGATCAGGCTCGCGGATTCTAGCACCGGGGTGGTGAAAGTCGCCGCCGCTGGTCACCCCGCCATTTGGATAATCGATGATAGATCAAAGTGTTGCGCGCGGCGAAACGCTCACTTGCCGATGCAGAAACGGCTGAAAATCTCGCCAAGCAAATCGTCTGCGGAGAACGCGCCGGTGATCGTCGAGAGCTCTTCATGCGCGAGACGCAACTCCTCTGCGAACAGCTCCCAGCGCGCCTGCTCCGCGGCCGCCTTGGCGAGGTGGATCCCCGCAGCGGTCAGCGCGCGCAAGTGCCGCTCGCGCGCGAGAAATAGCGATTCGCCCGTCGTCGACCAACCCGCGGCGCGCAGGATTGCCTGCCGCAGCTCGTCCAGCCCGGCGCCGGTCTTGGCGGAAACCGCAACCGCTCCGGGCGGCGGCGTGAAGTCCGGACGCAGGTCCAGCTTGTTGTAGACGTCGACCCGCGGCACGTTCGACGGAACGTCATCCAGCGGGTCGGAATGTAAGGCCAGGTCATGTACGGCGAGCACGACGTCCGCTCGCTTGAGTTCATACTGGGTGCGCGCCATCCCGAGCCGCTCCACCTCGTCGCGCGAGGCGCGCAGACCCGCAGTGTCGACGAGCACTACGGCCACACCATCGATATGGACTGGCTCGCGCAACGCGTCGCGCGTGGTGCCAGGCACGGCCGTGACGATGGCCCGCTCCTCGCCCGCGAGACGATTGAGCAGGCTCGATTTGCCGACGTTGGGGCGCCCCGCCAGGACGGCGTGCACGCCGCTGCGCAGCAGGCTCCCTTGCCGGCTCCGCGCGAGCACTTCTTCGAGCGCGCCGCGCACGCGCGCCAGGCGCTGCGCCGCAGCTTCGCGATGCAGCGGGTCGAGTTCCTCCTCCGGAAAATCGAGCTGTGCTTCGGTGAGCGCGCGCAGCTCGACCAGCGCTCGGCGCAGCGCTTCCACCGCCGCTGAGAATTCCCCGCTGAGCGAGCGCAGCGCGCTGCGCGCCGCTTCCTGGCTCGCGGCATCGATCAGGTCCGCCACAGCTTCAGCCTGGGCGAGATCGAGCCGGCCTTCGAGGAACGCGCGCCGGGTGAATTCACCCGGCTGCGCGAGCCTCGCACCTGCGTCCACGCAGGCCGCGAGCAGTAGTTGCATCACCACCGGCCCGCCGTGCCCGTGCAGCTCGAGCACTGCCTCGCCGGTGTATGAGTGGGGCGCCGGGAAATAAAGCGCGATGCCTTCGTCGATCGCCTGGCCGCGTGCATCGGTGAAGCGCGCGAGCGTGGCGCGTCGCGCGGACGGCAGGCTGCCGATTACGCCTGCGGCGATGCGCGGCACTGCCGGTCCCGATACCCGGACGATGCCGATGCCGCCGCGACCGGCAGGCGTCGCCACGGCGGCGATCGTATCGCGCGCTAGCTCATCGCTTGGCATGGGCAGGTTTGCCGCGGTCGAACATGCGCTGGATCTGCCACTGTTGAGCGATCGAAAGGATGTTGTTCACCAGCCAGTAGAGCACCAGGCCGGCAGGGAAGAAGAAGAAAAAGATGCTGAACACGAAAGGCATGTACTTCATGACCTGCGCCTGCACGGGATCCGGCGGTACCGGATTGAGTCTGGTCTGCACGACCATCGTTACGGTCATCAGGATCGGCAGCACGAAGTACGGATCGAGTGCGGCAAGGTCCTTGATCCAGAGCATGAAGGGCGCGTGACGCAGCTCGATCGCCGCGAGCAGCACCCAATAGAGCGCGATGAACACCGGGATCTGCACCAGGATGGGAAAGCAGCCACCCATGGGATTGATCTTCTCGGTCTTGTAGAGCTCCATCATCGCCTGGTTCATCTTCTGCCGGTCGTTCGCGTACATCTCGCGGATCTTTGTCAGGCGCGGCGTAATCAGCTTCATCTTGGCCATCGACTTGTAGCTCGCCGCCGACAAGGGAAAGAAGATGAGCTTGATCAGGACTGTGAGCAGGACGATCGCGACGCCCCAATTACCGGTCAGCGCATGCAGCTTCTCCAGCAGCCAAAAGAGCGGCCAGGCGATGATGGCAAGCCAGCCGTAGTCGACCACCAGATCAAGCCCCGGCGCGGCGGCCTCGAGGCGGCGCTTCTCCTGGGGTCCGGCGTAGAGCGCCACGGCAAGCTTGCCGCTTGCGCCCGGCGCAAGGCTCACCGGCACGAGGAGCCGTGCGGCGTAAGTGCCGTCCTGGCGCTTCTCCATGACGTAGTCGCGCGGCACTCCCTGCGGCGCAAGCCACGCGGAGACGAAGTAGTGCTGCACGAAGGCGAGCCATCCGTCCTTCGCCTGCTTGATGTGATCGGCCTTGCCCTTGTCGAGGTCCGACGGATGCACCTTCTCGAACTTGCGCTCGTCGCTGTACACCGCGAAGCCGGTGAAGCTCTGCGCGCCGAAGGTCTCGGCCACCGAATTGCGATTGCCTTCGGGCTTGCCGTCGTGCGTCAGCTGGAAGTACGCGTAGGTCGCGAGCGGCGCGGCGCCGCCATTACGCAGCTGCAGGCTCACGTCGATCACGTAGCTGTTGCGCTTGAAGGTGAAGATCTTCTCGACCTCGAGTCCGTCCCGGCCCTGCGCGCTCAGGCGCAGTTCCACGCTCTCGGCGCCCGGTGCGAGCGCTCGCGCTCCCGGCGCGGCGCGCCACAGCGTGCGGTGGTTGGGACCGCCTTCGCCAGCGACGCCGCTTTGCGCCTCGTACTGGTGGGCGGGGCTGACGAGCACGAGGTTCTTGTCAGGGTCGCTGGAGTCCTTGTGGCGCAGGAGCTCGAGACGTTTCAGGGTGCCGCCGCGCGTATCGATCTCGGCGATGACGAGGTCGGTGCTGATGCGGACCACTTCGCCGCCAGGCTCGGCCGAGGCCGCGGGCGCGATCTGTCCGGGCGGCGGCGCCACAGGCGGCGCCTTGACCCCAAGCGCAGGCGCCGGCACCGCAGGCTGCTGCGGGGTTTGCACCACGGGGGGCTTCGGACGGTGCTCGCGATCCCAGGCCTCCCACAGCATGAGCAGCGAGAAGCCGAAGATGAATAAAAGGATGAGGCGCTGGGTATCCATGATTACGGTACGGGGTCGTAGCCGCCCGCATGCCACGGGCCGCAGCGGCACAACCGCCGCGCGGTGAGCCATCCGCCGCGCCACGCACCATGACGCGCAAGCGCTTGCTCGGCGTATTCCGAGCAGCTCGGATGAAAGCGGCACGCCTGCGGCAGCAGCGGGCTCAGAGCCCAGCGGTAAGCGCACACCGCAGCGCGCAGCGCTCGCGCGATCATGCGCTCAATCGGCACAGCAGCTCGCGCAGCCGAACCACCATGTCGGGCGAAGGCTGCACGCCATACGGCGGCCGCACCAGTAGATCGAGCGCGCCCAGATTTTCCTGCTCCAGTCGAAAGGCCTCGCGAATACATCGCTTGATGCGGTTGCGATCGGCCGCAGCGGCGGCGTGTTTGCGTGATATCAGGATGCCAAGCCGCGGCCGGCCGTCGGCCCGGCGCTCGAGGTAAAAGGTATAGCCGGCCAGAGCGCGACGCTCCCCTTCGCGCAGCAGCCGCTCGAACTGCGCCTTGCGCCGCAGCCGGCGCGCTGCATCCAGGCCGACACGCTTCTGTGCTGCCGCTACAACGGTTACAACCCGAGGCGACGTCGGCCGCGCGCGCGCCGGTTGCGCAGGACCGCGCGTCCGCCGCGTGTCCTGCTGCGCACGAGAAAGCCGTGACGTCTCGCGCGGCGCGTCTTGGACGGTTGGTACGTGCGCTTCATGGCTGCCCCGAGTGCGAAAAAGGGCGGTATTAGAGCGTGCGCCGGATTGCATTGTCAAATCAAAAAAACGCGCGTCGCGCGCTGTGGATAACCCATCGCGAAGCGGGTAAAATTTCGACTCGTTTTAGGCCAATTAAAAGATGCAAAACCTCTGGGACGCATGCCTGCGTCGGCTCGAGCAGGAGCTGCCCGCTCAGCAATTCAACACTTGGATTCGGCCCCTCGCGCCCGAGACGGGTGCGCCCAACGACACGCTGATTCTCGCGGCCCCCAACCGCTTCGTGCTTGAACTCGTTCGCGAGCGTTTCGCAGCGCGCATCGAGCGCCTTGCCGCGGAAGCGAGCGGCCGCGAACTTGGGTTGCGCCTGGTCCTCGCCCGCAGCGCCGATGCGCCGGCGCGTGCCGCGCAGGCCGCGGCGCGGGCGCCCGCCGAGCCCGCGGTCCAGGACCGCTCGCGCTTGAACCGCGGCTTTTCGTTCGACAGTTTCGTCACCGGCAAAGCCAACCAGCTCGCGCGCGCGGCGGCGATGCAGGTCTCTGAAAACCCGGGTATTTCGTACAACCCGCTGTTCGTCTATGGCGGCGTCGGCCTGGGCAAGACACACCTGGTGCAGGCGATCGGCAACCAGGTCGCCGACCGCCGGCCGCAGGCGCGCATCCGTTACATCCACGCCGAGCAGTACGTGACCGACGTGGTACGCGCCTATCAGCAAAAGTCCTTCGACGAGTTCAAGCGCTACTACCATTCGCTGGATCTGCTCCTGATCGACGACATTCAGTTCTTCTCCAACAAGGGCCGCACGCAGGAGGAGTTCTTCTACGCCTTCAACGCGCTGGTCGAGGCGCATAAGCAGATTGTCATCACCTGCGATACCTATCCGAAGGAGATCGCGGGCATGGAAGAGCGCCTGATCTCGCGCTTCGGCTGGGGTCTCACGGTGGCCATCGAGCCGCCGGAGCTGGAAATGCGCGTCGCCATCGTCCTGAAGAAAGCCGAGGCCGAGGCGGTCGCGGTGTCCGAGGAAATCGCGTTCTTCATCGCGAAGCATATCCGCTCCAACGTGCGCGAGCTGGAAGGGGCGTTGAAGAAGGTGCTGGCGTTCGCCCGCTTCACGGGCCGCGAGCTCTCCCTCGACCTCGCCAAGGAGGCGCTGCGCGATATCCTCAACCTCAACAGCCGCCAAGTCAGCGTCGAAGGCATCCAGAAAACGGTGGCGGAGTATTTCAAGCTCAAGATCTCCGACATGCACTCGAAGAAGCGCAGCCGGAACGTGGCCCGGCCGCGCCAAGTGGCGATGGCGCTCGCCAAGGACCTCACGCAGATGAGCCTTCCCGAAATCGGCGAGGCCTTCGGCAACCGCGATCACACCACCGTGCTGCACGCCTGCCGGACGATCGCGAGCTTGCGCACGCGCGACAACTCATTGAACCGCGACTACCTCGTTTTAGAGCAGGTGCTCAAGGGTTGACGCGATGGAACAAGCTGTGTGCCACTCGCGCGCAATTTGTGAATAAGTCTGCGGCGCGCAAATCGGCGGCGAACTGTCCCCAAGGCATCACAGCCCATCCACAGCTTGCTCCGCGGTCGCGGCGGGTGACAAAGCACTGGGGAACAACGGATTTCTTGCTTTGTCCCGGAAATGCTGCTGCCTTATTAGCTACTACTAAATAGGTAAATAACTAACAATGATTAAAGCAAAGCGCGACGAGCTCCTCGCGCCGCTGGCCGCGGTGAGCGGAATCATCGAGCGGCGTCATACGCTGCCGATCCTTTCCAACGTGCTGATCGATGGCTCGGCCGAAGCACTGAGTTTCCTCGCCACCGACATCGAAATCCAGATCAGCGCTCGCAGCGGGCTCGCAGGCGCCCGCGAGGCGCGTGCGCTAACGGTCGGCGCACGCAAGCTGCTGGACATCCTGCGCGCGCTTCCCGAGGACGCCGAGGTCAGCCTGCAGCCGCAGGACAAGCGTCTGCTCGTCAAAGCCGGCCGCAGCCGCTTCAGCCTTCAAACGCTGCCTGCCGAAGACTTCCCACGGCTTGTCAAGGCAGCCGGTGAAGCCGCGCGCTTCGCCATGCCGCAGAAGGCGCTGCGGCGCCTGCTTGGCTTGGTGCAATATGCGATGGCGCAGCAGGACATCCGCTATTACCTGAATGGCCTGCTGCTGGTGGTCGAAGGCGGCGAGCTGAAGCTGGTGGCGACCGACGGGCACCGCCTCGCATTTGCCTCGCTCGCGCTCGCGGCGAACCTGCCGCGCCAGGAGGCCATCGTGCCTCGAAAGACCGTGGTCGAGCTGGCGAAGCTGCTCGCCGAGAGCGATGACGAAGTGCGCATCGAATTGTCCGCTACGCAGGCCGCGTTCAGCTTCGGCGCCATCGAGCTCGTCTCGAAGCTGATCGACGGCAAGTTTCCGGACTACACGCGCGTCATTCCGACGCAGCACAAGAACCGGCTGCAGGCCGAGCGCGAGCCGCTGCGCCAGGCCTTGCAGCGCGCGGCGATCCTGTCGAATGAGAAGTTCCGCGGCGTGCGCTGGGTGCTCACCGACGGCAGCCTGAAGATCGTGTCCTCCAACGCCGACCAGGAAGAGGCGCAGGAGGAGCTCGAGGTGCGCTATGCGGGCGATGCGCTCGATATCGGCTTCAATGTCAATTACCTGCTCGACGTGCTGAACAACGTGCCCGGCCACGAGCTCGAATGCGCCTTCGGCGATTCCTCCTCCAGCGCGCTCATCAGCTACGCCAGCGAGCAGGGCTTCAAGTACGTCGTGATGCCGATGAGGATCTGACTTGGCGGCGAATCCCCACGAGTACGGTTCCGACGCCATCAAGGTCCTGAAGGGCCTCGAGGCGGTGCGCAAGCGCCCCGGCATGTACATTGGCGACACCTCCGATGGCACCGGCCTGCATCACATGGTGTTCGAGGTGGTCGACAACTCGGTCGACGAGGCGCTCGCCGGCTTCTGCGACGAGATCATCGTCACCGTGCATACCGACAACTCGATCTCGGTGCTCGATAACGGCCGCGGCATTCCCACGGGGATCAAGTCCGACGATGAGCTGAAGCGCTCCGCGGCCGAGATCGTGATGACCGAGCTGCACGCCGGCGGCAAGTTCGACTCCAATAGCTACAAGGTCTCGGGCGGCCTGCACGGCGTGGGCGTATCCGTGGTCAATGCGCTATCGGAGTGGCTGCGGCTCACCGTCTGGCGCGACGGCCAGGTCCATCAGATGGAGTTCCGCAACGGTGTGGCGGTGGCGCCGATCAAAGTGACCGGCGCGAGCGAGCGCCGCGGCACCGAGGTGCATTTCCTCGCTTCGCGCGATGTCTTCGGCACCGTCGACTACCACTACGACATCCTGGCGCGGCGGCTTCGCGAGCTGTCGTTCCTGAACAACGGCGTGAAGATCGTGCTCATTGACCAGCGCGCCGGCAAGGAAGAGAACTTCGCCTTCTCCGGCGGCGTCAAGGGCTTCGTCGAGTACATGAACCGGGCGAAGAACATCCTGCATCCGAACGTGTTCGTCGGCCACGCCGTGAAGGACGGCATCACGGTCGAGGTCGCGATGCAGTGGAACGACTCCTATCAGGAGAACGTGCTGTGCTTCACGAACAACATCCCGCAGAAGGACGGCGGCAGCCATCTGACAGGCCTGCGCGCGGCCATGACGCGCGCGCTGAACAAGTACATCGAGGAAAACGAGATCGCCAAGAAGGCGAAGGTCGAGACGACCGGCGACGACATGCGCGAGGGCCTCGCCTGTGTCCTGTCGGTCAAGGTGCCGGAGCCGAAGTTTTCCTCGCAAACCAAGGAGAAGCTGGTGTCCTCCGAGGTGCGCCCGGTGGTGGAGGAGATCGTCGCCGAGAAGCTGCGCGAGTTCCTCGACGAGCGCCCGGTCGACGCGCGCACCATCACCGTGAAGATCGTCGAGGCGGCAGCGGCACGCGAGGCGGCGCGCAAGGCGCGCGAGATGACGCGCCGCAAGGGCGTGCTCGATTCGATGGGGCTGCCCGGGAAGCTCGCCGACTGTCAGGAACGCGATCCCTCGAAGTGCGAGCTCTATCTCGTCGAGGGCGATTCGGCGGGCGGCTCGGCCAAGCAGGGCCGCGACCGCAAGTTCCAGGCGATCCTGCCCTTGAAGGGCAAGATCCTGAACGTGGAGCGGGCGCGCTTCGAGAAGCTGCTTTCTTCGGCCGAGATCGCCACGCTGATCACTGCGCTGGGCTGCGGCATCGGCGCCGAGGAATACAACCCGGACAAGCTGCGCTATCACCGCATCATCATCATGACCGACGCCGACGTCGACGGCTCGCACATCCGCACGCTGCTGCTCACCTTCTTCTATCGTCAGATGCGCGAGCTGGTGGAGCGCGGTCACATCTATATCGCTCAGCCGCCGCTCTACAGGGCAAAGCTCGGCAAGGAGGAGCGCTATCTCAAGGACGAGCATGAGCTGAACGAATTCATGCTCAAGCAGGCGCTGGTCGACGCCGCGCTGCACCCCGCGGCCGGTGCCGAGCCGATCGCGGGCGAGGCGCTCGCCGAATTGGCCAAATCCTACCTGCTCGCCGAAGCGGTCATCCAACGCGTATCGCGCATCATCGATCGCGAGGTTTTGCAGGCCATGCTGCGCGGCGTGACGATCGACTTGTCGCGCCGCGAAACGGCCGAGGCCTCGGCCGAAGCCCTGGAGGCGGCGGTCGGCGGCGACGGCATCGCGGTGGCGCCGCACTTCGATCAGAAGACCGACCGCTACCAGGTGCGCATCGAGCGTACGCGTCATGGCAACGTGCGCATGAGCACGATCGACACCGAGTTCGTCCATTCCGGCGACTATGCTCAGATCCGCCAAACTGCGCAGATGCTCGCCGGTCTGATCGGCGAAGGCGCGTACGTGCAGCGCGGCGACAAGAAGCAGCCGGTGCGTGATTTCGCCGAGGCGATGCGCTGGCTGCTCGGCGAGGTCGAGAAATCGATGAGCCTGCAGCGCTACAAGGGCCTGGGCGAGATGAATCCCGAGCAGCTCTGGGAAACGACCATGAACGTGGCGGCGCGCCGCCTGCTCAAGGTGCAGATCGAGGACGGCATCGCCGCCGACGAGATCTTCACCAAGCTGATGGGCGACGAAGTCGAGCCGCGTCGCGCGTTTATCGAGTTGAACGCGCTCGGGGTGCGGAACCTCGACGTATAGGCTTCTCTTCGGGCGGTTTTTCCTTCGCTGCTCGCGGCTGGAACTCGAAGCCGATCTTGCCGTCCGACCGCTTCACGAGAAACGCCTTGAACTTGCGTCCCTTCTTCGATACGAAGCCGGTCAGCAAATCGGTGCGCCCGGTCTCGAGCAGCTTCTTCATCTGCTCGCGCTCGATCGGCTGCTGCAGGATCATGCGGCCCGAGCGGAAATCGCAGCTTTTCTTCGGTCCGACCGCGTTCTCGCAGGTATAGGCCATGCCGTGCTCGAACACGCGCCCGCCGTCCTTGGGGCACGCGCCCAGCGGCTCCTGCGCGCTGAAGTCGGGCGCCTCGTCACCTTCACCGGACCCCTGGCCGAAATCGAACTCGGGGCGCAGCTCGTCCGTGAGGCGCACCACGGCCGCAAACGGCCGTCCCTGCTTGCTACGAAACCCGGTGAGCGGCCCGATGACCCGCTTGGTGATGAGCTCGGCCACCTCCTCGGGCGACCACTCGCGCCCCGAGGTCACCTTCCAGATGGCGAAGTCGCACTTCTGGCACTGGAACTTGCGGTAGTTCTCCTGCACCACGCCGCCGCACTTCGGGCAGGGCGCGGGCACCGTGGCATACACGACGTCCGGGATCTCGCCGGTCTTGATGACCGTAACCACCTTGCGCACGAGCTCGGAGATCTCTTTCATGAATTCGTCGCGCTTGAGCTTGCCGGCCTCGATCAGCTTCAGCTTGTGCTCCCACTCGCCGGTGAGCTCGGGCGAGGCGAGCTCGACGATGTGCAGCATGTGCAGCGCGAACATCAGGGAGAACGCCTTCGGTGTCGGCACGAGATCGCGGCCTTCGCGGTTGACGTATTCCTCGCGGATCAGCCCTTCGATCGTGGCGGCGCGCGTTGCCGGGGTGCCCAACCCCTTCGCTTCCATCGCCGCGCGTAGCTCGTCGTCTTCGATCAGCTTGCCCGCGCCTTCCATCGCCGAGAGCAGTGTCGCCTCGGTGTAGCGCGGCGGCGGCTTGGTCTGGTGCGCCTGCTCGGCGACCTCGATCACGCCCACCTTTTCGTTGGGCTCAATGGCCGGCAGGTTCTGCGTCTCCTCGCCCACGGCGCGGCCGTAGACCGCCAGCCATCCGGGGCTTTGCATGACGCGCCCCTCGGTCTTGAAATGATGCTCGTCCAC
>VBCP01000211.1 GCA_005888925.1 Betaproteobacteria bacterium
ATCGCGCGCACCGCTGCAGGCACCGTATCGCCCCGCCGGGAAGCTCGAAGCGGCGATCGCCCGCGCCGCCGCGGCCTTGGTTCCCGACGGCGCCACGGTCGAATTCGGCATCGGCGCCCTGCCCGATGCGGTGTGCGGCGCGCTCGGCGGGCACAAGGACCTCGTGATCCACTCCGGGGCGGTCGGCGACGGCATCGTCGAGCTTCTCCAGCGCGGCGTCGCCCGCCAGGTGGACGCGGCCATGCTGGTCGGCACGCGCAAGCTCTACGACTTCGCGCGCGACAATCCGGCGATTCGCCTGCGTTCCTGCGAATACACGCACAACCCGCGGGTGCTCGGCACGCTCGAGCGGTTCGTGGCGGTCAACTCCGCCGTCGAGGTGGATTGGACCGGGCAGGTGAACGGCGAGGCGGCGCGCGGCAGCTACGTCGGCGCGGTCGGCGGCGCGCCCGACTTCATCCGCGCGGCCAATCAGTCGCCCGGCGGACTGTCGATCATCGTGGTGCCCGCCGCGCGCGTCGTCGAGCGCTTGTCGGGACCGGTGTCGGTGCCGCGGAGCGAAGCGGGCGTCGTGGTCACCGAGCGCGGCGCTGCCGATCTGCGCGGCTGCACGCTTGCCGAGCGCGAGCGGCGCCTGCGCCAAATCAGCGGAAGTTCCTGAGCGCGGGCACGCTCCAGAACGGCGTCGAGGCGATCACCACGAACACCATCGCCACCGCGAGGCCGGCGCGGTAGCCTCCCGTCAGGTCGTGCAGCAGCCCGCCCATCAGCGAGCCGAACGCCGCGCCGACCGCGTTGCTCGCGTAGATGGTGCCGTAGATGGTCGCGACATTCGGCCCCGCGAAATAGCGCGCCGAGATCGACGAGACGATGGGGCCCCGCACGCCCATGCACAGGCCGAAAATCGGCACGAACAGCACAAGGAGCAGCGGCGAGGCGACGAAAGTCAGCAGCAGAAGAATCGCCATGCCGGCGGCCGTGCCGATAAAGGTCACGGTGACCGTCTGCCGGTAGCCGAAGCGATCCGAGGTGAAGCCGCTGCCCATCACGCTAGCCGCAGACATCAGGCCGAGCGCTCCATAGGCGCTTGCCGCCGTTATCGGCGAGAAGCCGACGTCGACGAAGAACGCCACGAGCTGCACGATGACCGTGAACATCGCAGTGGCCGTGAAGAAGAACACCTGGCACAGGCCCCAGTAGAGCCGCGTGCGCATGGCCTTGCGCAGCGTCCAGCCGTCCTCGCCCGGCTTGAGCTTCGCCGCCTGGGCGCGTTCCGGGTGACCGGCATAGAAGCGCTGCCAGGGCAGCATAAACGCGACGATCGGGACGAGGACGAGGAGCGCGCCGCCAAGCACGCGATAGGCCAGCCGCCAGTCGTAGTGCCCGACGAGGTATTGCGTCAGCGGAACGAAGATGATCGTGCCGACCCCCGCCGCCGAGAACGCGATGCCGATGGCGCTCGACAGGCGCTCGCGGTACCAGCGCGCGATCAGCGCCGAGCCGGGCACCATGCCCGTCAGGCTGACGCCGACGCCCACCATGCCGCCGACGAACAGATAGAACTGCCACAGGTTGGCGAGGCCGGCGGCGAGAAAGAATGCGGCGCACATGCAGGCGAGGCCGGTGCTGTACACCCAGCGCGGCCCGACGCGGTCGAAGACCAGGCCGACCAGCGGCGAAGTGACACCGTGCATCAGCAGGTAGATCGAATACACACTGGTGACTGGTGAGCTGCGAGCGCGTCCAGCCGTATTCGCGCTCGAGCGGCAGCAGGAAGACGACGTAGGTGTCGCCCAGCCCGCGCCCGAACATGTTCAGCGCGAAACAGGCGGCGAGCACCGCTGCAGCCGTACGGGAAAAGGGGGTCAGACTAGATTTTTTCGGCGGGCTCCAGGCCGAACACCTGGCGCAGATAGCGCAGGTAGCCCGCGTCCTTGCTGACCGTCTTGCCGGGGGAATCGGACACCTTGGCCACCGGCTGGCCGTTGCACTCGGTCATCTTGATGACGATGTTGATCGGCTCGTAGCCCAGATCGTTGGTCAGGTTGGTGCCGATGCCGAAGGCAGTGTGCGCGCGGCCGTGGAAGCGCCGCGCGATCGCGATGGCGAGGGGAAACGACAGCTGGTCGGAGAAGATCAGCTGCTTGGTGCGGGGGTCGACGCGGTTCCTGCGGTAGTGCGCGATCAGCTTCTCGCCCCAGTCGAAGGGATCGCCCGAGTCGTGGCGCGCGCCGTCGAACAGCTTGCAGAAGTACATGTCGAAGTCGCGCAGGAAGGCGTCCGTGCCGTAGGTGTCGGCCACGGCGATGCCGAGGTCGCCGCGGTACTCCTGCGCCCACTTGTCGAAGGCGAAGGTCTGCGAGTCGCGCAGCCGCGGCCCGAGCGCCTGGCAGGCCTGCATGTATTCGTGCGCCATGGTGCCGAGCGGCGTCAGGTCGTTGCGCATCGCGAACCAGACATTCGAGGTGCCGGCGAAGTATTCGGGCACCTCCCGCTTGAGGGTCTGCAGCACCTCCTCGTGCCAGGCGAGCGAGAAGCGCCGGCGCGTGCCGAAGTCCGAGATCCTGAAGTCCATCTCGCGCTCCACCGTGCGCACGAGGTCGATCTTCGCCTTCAGGCGGCGGCGGCCTTCGTCGAGATCGGGGCGCGGCTGCGTGCGCCGGAAGTACACCTCGGAGACGATGGCGAGCACCGGGATCTCGTACATGATGGTGTGCAGCCACGGCCCGCGGATGGTGATGTCCATCTCGCCCGGACGCTCGCCGTGCCCGATGCGCACGTACTTCGCGTTGAACTGGAACAGCGCCAGGAAGTCGACGAAGTCGGACTTCATGAAGCGCAGGCTCCGCAGGTACAGCAGCTCCGCGTCGCGAAAGCGCAGGCTGCAGAGCGCGCCGACCTCGTGGCGGATCTCGTCGAGGTACGGCCGGAAGTCCACGCCCTCGGTGCGGCACTTGAACTTGTACTCGACCTGCGCGCCGGGAAAGTGATGCAGCACGACCTGCATCATGGTGAACTTGTAGAGGTCGGTGTCCAGCAGCGACTGGATGATCATCCGGCCCGCATTGTAACCTCCACCCATGTGTGGCCGTTACGCGCTCCATGCCAATCCCGAGGTCGTCGCGCTGCAGTTCGGGCTCGAAGCCGCGCCCGAATTCAAGGCGAGCTACAACGTCTGCCCGGGCAGCGAGATCACGATCGTGCGCCTCGATCGGCAGAAGAGGCGCGTCGCGCGCCAGCATCGCTGGGGCCTGATCCCGCACTGGGCGAAGGATCCGTCGATCGGCAACAAGCTCGCCAATGCGCGCGGCGAGTCGCTCGCCGAGCGCCCGGCGTTCCGCGATGCCTTCCGCCGCTCGCGCTGCCTCGTGCCCGCCAGCGGCTTCTATGAGTGGCAGAGCGTCGCCGGGCGCAAGCAGCCCTGGTATTTCTTCCCCACGGATGCCGAGCTCTTTGGCCTCGCGGGCATCACTGCGCTCTGGAACGGCGTGCGCAGCGTTTCGCTGATCACGACGACACCGAACGAGCTCATGGAACCGATCCACGACCGCATGCCCGTGATCGTGGCGCCGCAGGACTATGCCGCATGGCTCGATAACGACGCACCAGACCTGATGCGCTACGTGCGCCCATTCCCGGCCGAGCGCATCAGGGCACGGCCGGTGGGCCTGCGCGTCAACCAGCCGGAAAACGACGATCCGAGCCTGCTGGAAGAGAGCCGCGGTCCGCTCCAGCACGGGCTGCTCTAATACTGTATATAATTCCAGTCCATGGATCCCTTAACCGACCGCCAAGCGGAAATCCTGCGCCTCGTGCGCCAGCTCACCGAGGTGTCGGGCTATCCGCCGACGCGCGCGGAAATCGCGCAGCGGATGGGGTTTCGCTCGGTGAACGCGGCCGAACAGCATCTGCGCGCGCTGGAGAAAAAGGGCGCGATCGAGATCTCGTCGGGCGCTTCGCGCGGCATCCGGGTATGCGATAGCCGGGCCAGCAACCGCGCCGGCAAGCTGCTCGAGCTGCCGGTGGTGGGGCGCGTGGCCGCCGGTGCGCCGATCCTCGCCGAAGAGAACCTGCAGGGACGCTACCAGGTCGACCCGAACCTCTTCACGCCGCGCGCCGACTATCTGCTGCGCGTGCGCGGCATGTCGATGCGCGACGTCGGCATCCTCGATGGCGACCTGCTCGCGGTGCATCGCACCGAGGAGGCGCGCAGCGGCCAGATCGTCGTGGCGCGCCTGGGCGACGAAGTCACGGTGAAGCGCCTGCGGCGCCGGGGCCACGCCGTGCAGCTGGAAGCTGAGAACCCGGAGTTCGCGCCGATCGAGGTCGATCTCAGGCGCGACGCGCTCGCGATCGAAGGCATCGCCGTTGGTGTAATCCGCAACGGCAAGAGCTTCTGAGAAGCCTTTAGAATGGCGTGGGGCTGCGAGCCTCGCGCCAATGAACACACTAGCCAACGGTATTGAGAGCGCCGAGCCCGGCGCCGCGGCCGCCATTACGGCGGATATCCGCGACCGCGCCGATCCAGCGCTGGTGCGCGCCGACCGCGTCGAGCAGCTCTACAGCCAGCTGCCCCTCGGCATGGCGGCGACCATCGTCATCGGCCTCATCGCGGCGATGGAGCTGCACGAGGGGCGCCTGTTCGAGCTGGTGCTCTTCTGGGGCGGGCTGCTCGTGGTCGTCGTGGTGCTGCATGCCCTGCTCTATCTCGGCTATCGCAACGATTCCCACCGTCAGGAGCACACCGGCCAGTGGCTGCGCTGGCTAGGCATCGGCGCCTTCGCCGCGGGGGCCACCTGGGGATTCGCCGCGGCGGTGTTCTTCCCGTCGCACGCCGACGAGCGCCAGGTATTCCTCGCCTTCCTGCTCGCGGGGGTCATCTCGGGCGGCATTCCGATGTACGCGGCGTCCTGGCCGGTGTTCGCCGCCTATGCCGCCGCCATCACCCTGCCCTTCACCTACGTGCTCGCGACCTTCGGCAACCGCCTGTTCGCCGAGATCGCGCTGCTGATCCCGCTGTTCTATGGCGTGAGCGTCGCGATCGCCTTTCGCCTGAACGGCGTATTCCTGTCCGGCTATCGGCTGCGCCACGCCTACCAGAGACAGCTCATCGAGCTGCAGGAAGCCCGGCGCCAGATCGAGGCGAGCGGCCGCAAGCTGACGCTCTTCGCCGAGCGCGCGCCGATCGCGGTGCTCGAGCTCGACGCCGACGGCCTGGTGCACGACGTGAACCACGCCGCGGAGCTGCTCTTCGGCTACGCCGCGGACGAGCTCATCGGCCATTCGGTGAAGCGCCTGGTGCAGCCGAAATACCACGGCGAGTTCGAGCGCGACTGGGCGCAGCTCATGACCACGCGCGCGCCGCTCGCCGGCGTCAAGGTGCGCAATCCCCGGCGCGACGGCATCGACGTGGTGTGCGAATGGACCGTCACGCCGCTGGTCAATGCCGAGGGGCAGCTGCTCTCGGTGATCGCCCAGGGCCGCGACATCACCGCGCAGCTCGAGGCCGAGCGCATGAAGAAGGAGTTCACCTCGACCCTCTCCCACGAGCTGCGCACGCCGCTCACCTCGATCATCGGCTCGCTGCAGCTGATCAACGCCGGGGTGCTGGGCGAGATCCCGAAGGACGTGACCGAGCTCACCGAGGTCGCCGAGCGCAACGGCCAGCGCCTGCTCGATCTGATCAACGACATCCTCGACATCGAGAAGATCGAGTCGGGCAAGCTCACGCTGATGCCCTGCTCAACAAGGGCTTCGGCGACCGCTTCAAGGTGCGCTACCAGCCGCGCGGCGAGCTCCTGACGCGCGAGGTCACCGCCGACCGCAAGCGCCTGCTGCAGGTGATGACCAACCTGCTGTCCAACGCGGCAAAATTTTCACCCGAGGGCGAGGTGGTCGAGATCAGCACCGAGGAGGCGCCGGCCGGTCTGCGGGTGGGCGTGCACGACCGCGGGCCGGGCATCCCGGAAGCGTTCCGGGCGCGCATCTTCGGCCGCTTCAACCAGGCCGACTCCACCACCTCGCGGCAGAAGGGCGGCACCGGCCTCGGGCTCGCCATTTGCAAGCGCCTGGTCGAGATGATGGAAGGACACATCGGCTTCCAGGACCGCGAGGGCGGCGGCACCACCTTCTGGTTCGAGCTGCCGCGCCATGCCTGACCGGCCGCTGAACCGCATCTGCTACGTCGAGGACGACGAGGACATCCAGCGCATCGTGCGCATGTCGCTCGAGCGCATCGGCAAGATGACCGTCGAGGTGGTGACGGATCCGATGGTGGCGCTCGGCGCCATCACCAGCTTCAAGCCCGACCTCGTGATGCTCGACTGGATGATGCCCGGAATGGACGGGCCGACGCTGTTTCGCAGGATGAAGCAGCAGCCCGAGACGAGCGCCCTGCCCGTGGTCTTCATCACGGCGAAGGCGACGCAGCGCGACATGGACGAGCTGATCGCGCTCGGCGCGGCGGGCGCGATCTCCAAGCCGTTCTCGCCGAAAGACCTGCCCGAGCAGCTGCGCGCAATCTGGTCGAAGATTCCCTAGTGCAGCTTGACGGTGCGGTCGACTAGCTCGCCGCTCTGCTCGAGCTTGCGCGAGAGAAAGCCGATCACCTCGTCGGCGTTGCGAAAGCGCCCCTCGCGGTCCTTCTCGAGCAGCTTGTCGAGCAGGCGCTGATAGCGCTCGAGGTGCTCGGGCAGCGCGGGCGGCGGGGTGTTGAGGTGCTGCATCGCCACCTCCATCGCGGTGTCGCCGTCGAACAGGTGCTGTCCGGTCAGCATCTGGTAGAGCAGCACGCCGGCGCTGTAGATGTCGGTGCGCAGGTCGAGCGCGCGCCCCTGCACCTGCTCGGGGCTCATGTAGCGCGGCGTGCCGAGCACCTCGCCCTGGTGGGTGCGGTCGACCGCGGCAATGTCCTTGGCGATGCCGAAATCGAGGATCGCGAGCGTGCCGTCCTGCCGGAACATCAGGTTCTGCGGCTTGAGGTCGCGGTGGAGAATGCCTTTCTCGTGGATGTCGCCTAGCGCGAACATCAGCTCGCGGAAGATGCGCAGCGCCTCGCCGGGCTCCATGGCCCTGCCGGTGAGCCGCTTGTGCAGGTCGCCGCCCTCGAAGAATTCCATCACCAGGTAGGCGTGCTCCTCGGAGTTGCCGTGGCTGTAGATGCGCGCGACGTGGCGGCTCTGGATGCGCTCGACCATCGAGTACTCTTCCATGAAGCGCGCGAGCGCGATCTTGTTGGCGAGGATCTCGCGCCGGAGGATCTTCACCACCAGCGGCTCGTCGTCGCCCTCGCGCGAGGCGAGGTAGACGCGCGCCATGCCGCCCTCGCCGATCAGGCGCAGTACCTTGATGCCCGGGATGCGGATCTTGGCGCCGAGCGAATGGCCTTCCATGCGCGAGGCGAGCTCCGGCGACAGCGTTTTCTCCTTGATGCCGGCGGTGAGCTCGTGCAGCGAGCTCAGCAGCTTCTCGCGCGTCAGCTCCTGCTTGCGCTGGTAGTCGTCGGCGCCCGCCTTCATCGCGCGCACGGCGATGATCTCGTTGCCCGCGCCGGTGAGAAACAGCACCTTCGGGCAGTCGGCGCGGCTCTTCAGTCGCTGCAGCCACTCGAGGCCGTCGCCGCGACCGAGCATGTAGTCGAGGATCAGCGCCTGGTAGGAGCCCAGCGGAAAATCGGCGGCCGGGAAATTGCGTTCCAGCGGGTCGTACTCGTCGACGGTCCAGGCGGGCCAGTGCTGCTTGATGTAATGCGCAAGCAGGCTGCGCAGGTCGGGATCGTCGTCGATGATGAGAATGCGCATGCTCTAGAGTGCCACGGCGTAGACGTCGACCGCCTCGCTGCGCCCGCGCAAGGCCAGCTTGCCGCGCGGCTGCGCGCCCGCGCCCATGCCGCCGGCGGCGTGCAGCGCCGGCCCGGAGGCGAGCAGCTCGCCCGGCTGCGCGAGCGCCACCAGGCGCGCGGCGACGTTCACCGCATCGCCGATGATCGTGTAGTTCATGTAATGCGGCGAGCCGACGTTGCCGATGATCGCATCACCGGAGGCTAACCCGAAGCCGACCCCGGTGGGCGTGCCGCCGCGGCTGCGCCAGCGTTCGAGCACCGGCTTGACGCTGCGCGCCATGTCGTGCGCCGTCTCCCAGGCGCGCCGCCCGGCATCGGGCTGCGGGAACGGCACGTTGAAGCCGGTGAGGAGGTTGTCACCCGCCATGCTGAAGATGGTGCCGTCGTGGCGGTAGGCGGCCTCGGTGATGACCGCGAAATAGTCATTGAGCAATCCGACCACCTCATCCACCTGCGTGCGCTCCGTGAGGCGGGTGAAGCCGCGCAGGTCGGCAAACAGCGCCACCACGCTCACGCGCTGGGGCCCGCGCTGGAACGGCGTGCCCTCGTCGTCCAGGTCCGCCATGATGTGCTCGGCAAGCCGCGGCGAAATGTAGCGGGCGAACGTCTTGCGCAGCGCTTCCTTGCGCTGCACCTCGGCCGCGAGTCGCCGCGTCTCGAGCTCGCGGCGCGTCTCGTGCAGCCGCCGCAGCGTCTGCACCCGCGCCATCAGCTCCTCGTGGCGCACGGGTTTCGACAGGAAATCGTCGGCGCCAGCGCGGATGCCACGCACGCGGCTCGCCGAATCCTCCAGCGCCGTGACCAGCACGATCGGGATCATCGCCGTCGTCGGGTCGCGCTTCAGTTGCTCGCACAGCGCGAAGCCGTCGAGCCCCGGCAGCATCACGTCGAGTAGCAGGAGATCGGGCGGCGAGGCTATCGCGTGCAGCAGCGCTGCCTCGCCGTCAGGCAGCGTATCGGCGCGCATGCCCTCGGCTTCGAGCATGCACGCCAGGAGTCCCCTCATGTCGGGATCGTCGTCCACTACGAGCACCCTGAAATCATGGGCGCTCATTCGGAAGCGCTCATTCGTACGCTATTTGCACCTTCGAGAGATACTCGGCGTATTCGGCGATGCGCGCTTCGAGCGAGGCGCGGTCGCCGCTGCGCGCCCCGTCCTCGATGTATTTGCCGATTGTCGAGACATGGTCGAAGCCGTAGGAGACGCCGACGCCCTTCATGCGGTGGCCGAGCTGGCGCAGCTGCTCGAAGTCGGCCGAGGCGAGCGCGACGCGCAGCGTGTCGAGCTCCTTCCTGCGGTTGGACATGAAAACCGGGATCAGATCCTCGAGGTCGCGCGCCACCTTGACCCTGTAGTTCGCTTCGTTCATCTGCCGGATTATAGGCGGCGCAGCAGGACCGAATCGCCGCCTGCGCCGGTCAGGCTTTGTCAGCGAGAGCGTCGCGCGCCCGAGGCAGATGGGGATGGAGCGAGAGCGCCGCGGCGAACGCGTAGCGCGCCTCGCCGCCCGCGCCAGCGCCCAGCAGGATCTCGGCGAAATGCAGCATCGCGGCGAAATGGCGCGGCTCGAGCTCGAGCGTGCGGCGGATGTCGCGCAGGCATTCGTCGTCCCTCCCGAGCAGGTAGTAGAGCGCGGCGCGCTTGTGCCAGGCTTCCGCGTAGAGCGGCGCGCTGCGCAACAGCGCCGTGAGCCGCGTCTCGGCGATGTCGTAGCGCCGCGCGGCGATGTCGCGCGTCGCCGCGTCCAGGGCCCCGGCCGCGCCGCGGTGGGGATGGTGCATCCACATGCCCCAGATGCGATCCTCGGTCTCGAGCGCCTCGGCGCTCGCGCAGGCGCCCAGGCGCCGGAACAGCTGGGCGAGCGCGGCGAGATCGCGCGCCGGCCGGCGGCTTCTCCGCGCCGCAATCAGGCTGAGGATCTCGGCTCCGATGCCGGTCATCGCAAGCAAGCTTAATGGAAATCGCGCGAGGCCGTTTCGAGCGGGCCGAGGAGCGCGCTGTAGTCCACCAGGCGCCTCGCCACCAGATGCACCACGTCGCCGTCGCGCTCGATCGAGCCGTGCACGCCGAGCAGGCGCGCGCCCAGCAGCTCGCCGCGCTGGCGCTCGACCAGCCGGTTCCACACCACGACGTTGATGTTGCCGGTCTCGTCTTCCAGCGTGACGAATACCACGCCGCTCGCCGTGTCAGGGCGCTGCCGGCAAGTGACGAGCCCCGCCACACGCGCCGTGCTGCCGTGGGGCAGCTGGTGCATCTTTTCCGACTGAAGCAGTCCGAGCTTGTCCAATCGAGATCGCAAAAGCGCCAAGGGATGGCGGCCCAGCGTGAGCCCGAGGCTCGCGTAATCGGCCACGATCTCGGCGCCCTCGCTCGCCGGCGCGAGCACAGGCAGCGTCTCCAGCACCGGCGCATCGAGCGGCGCACGGCGCGCGGCGCCCGCGGCCGCCCAGTGCGCCATGCGGCGGTGCCCGGCGAGCGATTGCAGCGCGCCGGCCGATGCCAGTGCGCGCAGGTCCTTGCGGTTCAGTGCCAGATCAAACACCGACATGTACGGCCTGCCCGCAGCCAGCTTTTTGCCAGCGGTTTCCGACAGACCTCCCACCATGCGCAGGCCCAGGCGCAATGCGCCTGCCTCGAGCGTGCAATCCCATTCGCTTGCGTTGACGTCGGGCGGGCGCACCTCCACGCCATGGCGGCGCGCGTCCTGGACGAGCTGCGCCGGCGCGTAGAAACCCATCGGCTGGCTGTTGAGCAGCCCCGCGCAGAAGGCGGCCGGATGGTGGCACTTGAGCCAGGAAGAAACGTAGACCAGCAGAGCGAAGCTCGCGGCGTGCGATTCCGGGAAGCCGTATTCGCCGAAGCCGAGGATCTGCCGGTACAGCCCATCGGCGAATGCGGCGCTGTAGCCATGACGCTGCAGCCCCTACTTCAGCTTGTCTTCGAAATGCTCCAGTCCGCCGCGCTTCTTCCACGCCGCCATCGAGCGGCGCAGGCGATCGGCTTCGCCCGGCGTGAAGCCGGCGGCGACCATCGCCAGCTGCATCACCTGCTCCTGGAAGATCGGCACGCCGAGCGTGCGGCCGAGCACCTGCTCCACCGCCGCGCTGGGATAGGTCGCGGGCTCCTCCTGGCGCCGGCGGCGCAGGTAGGGATGCACCATGCCGCCCTGGATCGGACCCGGGCGCACGATGGCGACCTCGATCACCAGGTCGTAGAAATTCTCGGGCTTCAGGCGCGGCAGCATGCTCATCTGCGCGCGCGACTCGATCTGGAACACGCCGATGGTGTCGGCCTTCTGGATCATCGCGTACACCCGCGGATCCTCCGGCGGCACCTCGTGCATCTGCCGGCCGACGAGCGCCAGCGCGCGGCGGATGGCCGAGAGCATGCCCAGGCCGAGGACATCGACCTTCAGGAGGCCGAGCGCCTCGAGGTCGTCCTTGTCCCACTGGATCACGGTGCGCTCGGGCATCGCCGCGTTCTCGATCGGCACCAGCTCGGCGAGCGGCCCGCGCGAGATCACGAAGCCGCCGGGGTGCTGCGACAGATGCCGCGGGAAGCCGCGCAATTGCTGCGCGAACTGCAGCCAGGTGTTGGCCGGCGGAATCGCCTGGTCCCAGAAGGCGAAGCCCTTGGCCACGCGGTCGACCTCGTCGGCCGGCACGCCGAGCGCTTTGCCGGCGTCGCGCACCGCGCTCTTCGGCCGATAGCAGATCACCGTGGCGGCGAGCGCCGCCCGGTGGCGGCCGTACTTCTGGTAGACGTACTGGATCACCTCCTCGCGCCGCTGGTGCTCGAAATCGACGTCGATGTCCGGCGGCTCGTTGCGCTCGCGCGAGACGAAGCGCTCGAAGAGCACGTTCATCCGCGCCGGATCCACCTCGGTGATGCCGAGCGCGTAGCAGACCACCGAGTTCGCCGCCGAGCCGCGCCCCTGGCACAGGATGTCCTTCGAGCGGGCATAGCGCACCAGATCCTCGACCGTCAGGAAGAACGGCTCGTAGCCAAGCTCGGCAATGAGCGCGAGCTCGTGCTCCACCATCTCCCGCACCTTGAGCTCGACGCCGCCCGGAAAGCGCCGGCGCAGCCCATCTTCCGTCAGCTTTTTCAGCCAGCTCGCCGGGCTGTGCTCTGGCGGCACCAGCTCCGCCGGATACTCGTAGCGCAATTCATCGAGCGAAAAGCGGCAGCGCTCGGCGATGCGCAAGGTCTCTTCCAGCAATTCACCCGGGTAAAGCTGGGCAAGCCGCATGCGAAGACGGAGGCTGCGCTCGGCATTGGGCTGCAGTGCCTGGCCGCATTGCGCCACGGGCTTGCCCAGCCGGATCGCGGTCAGCACGTCGTGCAGGCGCTTGCGCGAGCGCAGGTGCATGCGCACGTCGCCGGCTGCGACCAGCGGTAGTCCGGTTTGTTTGGACAACTGCTGAAGACCATTGAGCTTCGCGCGGTCGTTCGGGCCGCAGTGCAGCTCCACCGCGATCCAGGCGCGGCCGGCGAAGTGCTCGGCGAGCCACGGCGCTGCCGAGAGGTCCTCGCCCGGGACCCATAGCGCCAGAGCATTGGTTTTTTCCACGTCGGCACGCGTAAGCGCGTAAGTGCCCTTCTTGCTCCTGCGTCGCCCGGTGGTGATGAGCGATGAGATGGCGCCGTATGAAGTCCGGTCGGTGGCGAGCAGGACCAGCTTGGTGTTTTCGACGATGAGCTCGGTGCCGTGGATCAGCTTCAGGCCGCATTCCTTCGCCGCGAAATGCGCGCGCACGCTGCCGGCGAGCGAGCACTCGTCGGTCAGCGCGAGCGCTTGGTAGCCGAGCGCGTGGGCGCGGGTGACGAGCTCCTCGGGATGAGAGGCGCCGCGCAGGAAGCTGAAGTTCGAGAGCGCGTGGAGCTCGGCGTAGTCAGGCAAAAAAGCCATGGACGTACCATTGCCCTTCCTCCCGGTATACCCAGGCGAGTGCGCAGCCAAGCTCCGCCACGAAGTAATCGCGCCGCGCCTCATCGCCATCCCACCAGCCGCAGGCGATGCGCTCGGGTCCGGCGACCAGCGCGAGCTGAGCTTCTTTCACCGGAAGAGCTTTTTCCAGGAGCCACGCGGGCCGCGGCCCCGGCTGCACGAACTCGTGCGGGTCCCATTCGCCGGGCTCGACGCGGCGCCACGCATGCTCCGGGCGATGGTCGGGATAAGCGCTGATGCCGTAGACCGCGTCGCGGCCGAGGCGCGCCTGCAGCCGCTCGAGAAGCTGCGCCCACTCCTCGGCTTCCGCGGCGCGGTCGCCGAAAAGCCCGCGGCTTTGCGCACCGAGCGGCGTGAAATCCGCCGCGGCGAGCGCGATCGCTTCGACCGGCTGCGCCAGCTCGAGCGTGGCGAGTTTCTCGCGCAGGAGCTGCGCCAGCCGCTCGGCGTCGCGCGCCGCGGAGGCGAGCTGCACTTGCACCGCGCTCGTCGAGCGGTCGACGTGCACCAGAGTCAGCGTGAAAGCGCGCACGCCGGCATGGCGCGCGGCGAGCAAGCCTGCCAGCTGGACGATGAGCCGGCGCGCGGCGAAGAGCAACGCCTCGGCATGCGCCACCTCGGCCGGAAGCTCGAGCCGTGCCGCGAAGCGCTCCGGCGGCACGAAGAACTCGCGCGGCTCGGGCAGTCTTCCGAGCGCGCGGTCGAGCTCGTCGATCAGTCCCTGCCCGCAGCGCCGCGCGAGCCCCTCGCGCGGAAGTGCGAGCAGCTCGCCGAGCGTCGCGACGCCGATGCTCGAGAAAAATGCTTCATCGGCGCCGATGACGCCGATCGGCAGTTGTTCGAGGGGCAGGCCAAAACCCCGAGCGCGCCAGAGCGCCGCGCGCGCCGTGGGTGCGGCTGCGAGC